>JAYSUN010000504.1:0-3487 GCA_043719045.1 Hyphomicrobiaceae bacterium
GCTGCACCGCTTCGGCTTCGAAGGGGGGCAGGTGAGCTATCGTAACCGCTTCCTCGCCAGCGAGAATTACGTTCGGGTCCGTGCAACAGACAAGCGCCAGTATGACCAGTTTGCCACTAACCCGCCGCGCAACCTGTTGCAGAAGATCGTCGATACGGTCGATTTCAGGCTCCAGTTTGGCAATAACCAGCTGGTCAATATCGGCCGGCTAGGCGGTAGCTGGCTGGCACTGGGCGAGACGGTGACCCAGCTGGAGATCGACCCCGATACGCTTACGATGCGCGGCCCGGTCAAATGGCGCAATCGCATGCTGTCGATGATAACCTCCGCCCATCCGGTGCGCGACGACATAAGGCGCGCGGTCTTCAATTGTGACAGCCTGGTTTTGCCGTTTGCGTCGCGCTACAAACTCTGGCGGCTTGACGATGGCAGCCGCAATCGCCGGGTTATCGCGTCGCTGCCGGTGGCGCGGCCTGCGTACATGCACAGCTTCGGTGCCTCCGAAAACTACTTGATCCTCACCGAGATGCCCATGCGGGTGAACCCGTGGGCGATGCTCTTTGGCGCCTTCACCGGGGTGCCGTTCATTGAGAATTTCCATTGGTCTGGCGAAGATGTGAAATTCACTGTCATCGCCAAAGACAGCGGCAAGGTTACCGGCACCTTTCATGCCCCGGCATTTTTCGCCTTCCATCATGTCAATGCGGTCGAGGACGGCGAGGGTGCGATCAGTCTCGACATTGTTACCTATCCGGACACGGCAATCATCCAGCGAACCTATTTCAAAGCTTTATTCGGTGCCGATGGCGGCGCGCTGCCAGCCTCGCATCTGGTGCGCTACCAGCTGCCGATCCGCGGTGAGGGCGCACTGATGCCGCCGCAGCAGCTCGCAGCGCCGGCGTTCGAAATGCCAGTGGTGCATCCTCAGTTGCAGGGCCGGCCCTATCGTTTCGTTTACGGCTATGGCTTCGATAATCCCGGCAATTTCAATGACACGCTGTTCAAGATCGACCTGTCGGCATTGGCTGGCGACACGATCGGCAAGTGGCACGCTCCCGATTGCTATCCGAGCGAGCCGGTGTTTGTGCCGCGGCCTGGCGGGACCGAGGAAGATGACGGTGTAATCCTCTCGGTGGTCTTCGATGCCAACTCTGATTGCTCCTTCCTGCTCGTCATCGATGCCGCCAGCTTCACCGAGATCGCTCGCGCAGCCGTGCCCCATGCCATACCGCACGGCCTGCACGGCACATTTGCGGAAAAAGGGGAACAGGAATGAGCAACGTCTGCGTCATTGGCGCGGGGCCGGCGGGCATCACCATGGCCCGGCTACTGCGCGAGCGGGGGTACAAAGTCACCGTCCTTGAAAAGACCGACCGCATCGGCGGAATGTGTAAATCCTTTGCCTTCACCGAGCCTGGCCGCAGCTTGCCGCGTGACTTCGACATCGGCGCCAATTTCATCACCAAGGACTATCGCGAAGTCCGGGGGCTCGCTGGTAGCCTTGGGTTCGATCTCGTCACCGATACTGCCTTCCAGAACCAGCAGGCGTTGTCAGTCGCCACAGGCACTGTGGTGCCCGCGACAACAGTTGCCAATTCCGGCCATTCCATGCTCGCCTTTGGCTGGGCGGCGATGAAATACCTTTGGCTGCAATGGCGTTACCGCCATGTTGTCAACGCGCCCGGCTTCCTGGGGGTTGCGGACCACGAAGATCTGATGACCGAT
Organism: Hyphomicrobiaceae bacterium; assembly: GCA_043719045.1. Classification (GTDB taxonomy): domain Bacteria; phylum Pseudomonadota; class Alphaproteobacteria; order Rhizobiales; family Hyphomicrobiaceae; genus JABFRJ01. The sequence continues at coordinate 1,726 of JAYSUN010000504.1, forward strand.
TTCGGCACCTGGCTTGAGCGCCATGGCCTGCAGCCGTTGTGGAAAGTCTTCATGATCCCGGTGACGTCATTCTGTTATGGCCAGCTGGACGAGATCGCGACGCCTTACGCGCTCAAATATCTCGATGCCAGCCGGGTCTGGTCGATGCTGCTGACGGGGCTGCACGTGCGGCAAAGCTGGCCAAAACGCGTGGTCAAAGGTTTTGGCAATCTCTGGGTCGCGGCGGCGGCCGAACTCGGCGTCGAAACGCTCACAACGGTCACCAAGGTCGTACGCTCGCCGGGACGCGTCATAGTCACCAGCAGCCATGGCGACATCGAACAGGCGCGCGAATTCGACACGCTGGTCCTCGCCATGCCGTTCGACAAGGCCTTGTCCTTTCTTGATGCGTCGGACGCTGAACAGCGTCTGTTCGGAACCGGCGCCATTATTTACAACGACTTCCGCCTCAACGCGGCGCGGGTGCCAGATTTTCCCTATGAAGTGGTGATCGAGCTTGCGGCAACTACTGGCGATAAGGGTGCCTATCCCGCCGATCCCGGCCATCCCTGGATATTCGGCAAGCAATGGACTGACAGTGAGTTGCTGATGTTTTACGCCCCCGTGCCGCACGGAACCGACCAAGGCATGGTGCAACGGTTGGCCGAAGCCGATTGCGGCCTGTCCTGCAAGGCCGGCGGTAAGGGGAGTTGGCAAGGGATAATCGAATCGCAGCAGTGGCCCGAATATTTCCCCCATGTGACCCCTGAGGCAATGGCGTGTTTTGCCGATACCGGCGAAGGCTGGTATGATCTGGTGGAATCGATGCAGGGCACGCAGAACACATACTATGTCAACGGTGTGGTGGCTTTCGGCCTCGTCGAGACGATCATGCGCTATTGCCGCGCAATGGTCGAAACGCGCTTTCCTCGGCGCTCTCCATGACCGCCGTCTTCCCTGGATGTCGCCGCCAGGGCAAGACGGGTGATGCCTTTTGCTGCGGCTGTGGGAGCGGGTTTGGCTTTGACTGACGTTTTTCTGTCATACAACCGCGAGGATAAGCAGACTGCGCGACTCTTTGCCGAGCGCTTTGAAGCAAACGGCTTGCGTGTCTGGTGGGACACAACGTTGCGAGCCGGTGAAGCCTATGACGAGGTAACCGAAGCTGCACTACGCTCGGCCAAGGCAGTCGTGGTGCTTTGGTCATTGCGCGCGGTCTCCTCGCGGTGGGTGCGTGCTGAAGCAACCCTCGCGCAGCGCAACAATACGTTTGTCCCCTGCATGATCGAGCCCTGCGAACGACCAATCATGTTCGAACTGACCCAAACCGCCGATTTGGCGAACTGGAACGGTGCGGAAGACGATCCGCGATGGCAGGCGTTCCTCGTCGATGTGATCCGTCATGTCGAGCAGAACGCGCGGCACGTACCCTCGCCGGCCGTCGAAGCGCCAAACCCGGCGCTGGCTCCTGCCCGCAAGACCCAAAACGAACGCCGCCATTTGACGTTTTTGTCGTGCCGGCTCGAAGACCCGTCGGGTGTTGCCGGGCGAGACCCCGAGGAATGGTATGAAATCATCCAGACGATCGGGCCCGCAGTTTCTTCGATCCTTGAGGCTCTGGGCGCGAATGTGACGTGGAAGAGCGACCAGGTCGACGCGGTGTTCGGCTATCCGGTGGCGCATGAGGACGCGGCCGAGCGGGCAATTCGCGCTGGCCTAGCGATCGTTGAAAAGATTATCAGCTCGAATCACGGGTCTCCGTCGGGGGCAGCATTGCATGCTC
>JAYSUN010000505.1:0-3487 GCA_043719045.1 Hyphomicrobiaceae bacterium
GAGTCAGAGGAAAAGTGATTTGGGAATCCCATAACCGACGGCACCGAGATGCGCCGAATGCGTATTTGCGTGCGATGTGGCGGGATGGACTCAGGTCAATTGACGACAGGCCCTAGATGTATAGATGCTTGCGGATCACTGTTCCGCTGAATTTGCGGTACCTGCTGAGGCCTCGAGTGCAGCGTTGGATACCGCCCTGGCTGCAGTCTCGCAAAACAATTTTGCCGTTGCCTGCACGCAAGCACAAGCTGCTGCTCAGGCCGAGACGCAAATGAATGCAATAGCTACGAGGCCTGGGTGCATACACGACAACAAGAAGAGGCATGTGCAGCTAACCTCGGCGGCCCGGATGGCACGAGACATACGTGCATTGCAGGCCACGGCACCGCCAGCAAAGCGAGATGCGACTGGAAGCAGTCTTGCCCCCGGAACGACAAACCAAACGGATACGACCGATCGGGGGCGTGCTAAACAATAACCGAAGCGTCCGGATCTTGGAACAGTTCATATGGGTAACAGGCCGGTTCCTGGTGGCGAAAAAATTGCTGCACCGAAAGATACAAATAGAGTTGTTTCCGGCGGGCCAAACTATGGGCTTTCGGACACCGTCCGAACGGATCTCCGTCAAGTGAGAAACAACGTCGCCAAGCGAACTGAATATCTCCGCCGTCTGAACGTCCGCGAGCGCGAGCAGGCGATTGAGTTCCTCAGCGATCCTGCTCAGAATGAGCAGCTGGCAGTCCGAGTCCCAGAGCTTGCAGAGTGTAGTGGCATGCGCGCCCGACTTCATCCTCACGCACCTAACGACGGGTGGATCGTCGATCAGATGGCGCGATCGCACTGTCATCCCAACGGAACACCAATGACGTTGCGTGAGGCAACGAGATACGAGATGTACAAGGGGCTTTAGCGCTTGCCGTCGCGTTTAAAACGCACCGTCTTGCCGATTGAAAAGTTCTTCAATGGGGATAAACTTGCCGACCTCTCGGTCCTGCCACAACAAAGGCCCGAGCTTGCCTTTGGTATCAAGACCGCGAAAGAGATCGGTCTTGGCGCCTCGGCGAAAAGTTGCGAGGACGCCCTGCGTGCTAAACATCGCGCCCCAATGTAAGCATCTTGAAGAGCCACCGGCGCTGATCGACTATCGCTGGTTTCTTGAAAGCGACTTTCAGATTTGCGGGCCTGCGCGTATTCTCCCTCCAAAAAGGTGATTGCCATGAGTTCATATCGACCATTTGTCGCGTTCGTTGGGCTTACACTCATTCAACCGATTTCAGTCAATGCTCAGGAGCGCTGGGCCGCGCTTCTACCCAACGAAAATGACATCACGCTGGTAGCTTGGGGTTCGACGGCGGATGACGCATCGGCAAATGCCGTTGCCGCGTGCAAGCGAGTATCGAACACGTGCGCAACTAGACCCGCGACGACCAGCGACATGTCGTTCGTATTCGCGCAGATGTGCTGCACGGTGCCGCGGCTCGGCTGCGCGGCTGCCTCGGGAGGGACTGTGAAGCTCGCGCGTGAAGCTGTGCGCAAGGTCTTCTCCGACGCCGGTTTTTCATCCTGTAGTGTGAGGCAACTTGTGTCTGCCAGGACCGGCAAACGTGTTGCAGGCGATTGAGGCGAAGGCGGTGGCGTAGTGCTGCTTACGGCGGTTAAGGCGTTCCGTTCCGACGCAAGCATTTTGCCTCGACAACAAAATGTTAGCCGCCTTTAATGAGCTACGCCAATGCCGCTGGTGGTTTTTCGCGCCCTGCGTCCTGAACGGGACGAGTTGTACCACCGAACGTGCGCCTAAAATTGCTCAGGGGGAGCTAGCGGACGGACAAGACGTAGCGCAGCGATCCGGTTGCCATCGAAGACTTTCGAAGACGACATATACCGGGATTGGGGGGCTGATGTTGTTCATCTTGCAAGCGTTGGTTGGAGGCGTCATCTTCACTATGGTCGCAGTGGTAACTTCGCACAATGTCGCCGCGCAAGTAACGCCAAAAGCGCCGGAGAGGAACTTTGCGCACATCGAGCCAATGAAATTTCGGCAACGGCTACCACCGGTTTCAGGAGATTGCCACACGGTCAAGATCGCGGGCGATTCATACTTGCAGCCCTTGCGTTCCATGCGAAAGGCAGTTCGCGACGGACGTGAAGTTCGGGTTCTTGCAATCGGCTCCTCGTCTACAGCTGGTGTCGGTGCATCCCAACCGCAGAACACCTATCTCGCCAAACTTGAAGACTCGCTTGGGTCAGTTTTTGACGGGTGTCATGTCTCTGTAATCGGCCGGGGCAAATCCGGTGAGAACGCAGAAGGTCAATCGTCGCGGATGGAAGCGGTGCTAGCCGAAGTGAAGCCCGACTTGATCGTCTGGCAGGTCGGAACGAACGACGCAATCCGGCGGGTGGATCTCACTACGTTTAAGGATCACGTTCGCCGCACACTGGTTCGGCTTCGCAAGCGTGGCGTCGATATCGTGCTTGTCGATCCTCAATATGGTAACGAGCTTAATCGGGATTCGCATTACCCCGCCACTGTTGCTGCACTGGCCGAGGTCGCCCGCGAAATGCGGGTGCTGTTGGTGGACCGCTTCGAAGCCATGCGAGAGTTGTCTGGGTTGCGTGGCGACGCATTTTATCTCACCTCGGACAAAGTTCACTTGAACGACAACGGTCACCGGTGCATGGCGGAACAGCTTTCCCACGCGATTGTGGCGGGCGTGCTCGTGGCCGAGAACGAGGCAGCAAGCGCCGGCCGGCCGTGAATGTAAACCATATACAGATCAATCAAAGGTCGACTGCAACACGGAAGCCGACGGTTTCACTCCGATTTTCCGGCTCATCCGCGTCGCGGTAGGCCGATCGCACACCCTCGCGCGGGCTGTACCAGGAGCCGCCTCGCATGACGCGCAAACGACAGGCGGGCTCGTCGATCGACGAGCCGTCGGAGGGCGCATCGGCATAGCTCTCGTGATAGCAATCGCTGACCCACTCCCAGACGTTGCCATGCATGTCGTGCAGACCAAAGGCATTGGGTCTATACGAGCCCACTCCAACAGTATGCAGGCGGTGCTCACGCAAAGACTTGGCCGAGCCAGACGCCGAGACATCAAAATTTGCGTCGCTCGACCCGATGGATGTTCCGGTCGAGAAGACATGTTGACCGGCAGTCGCGTCCGCCATAGCCCTAGCCGAATACTCCCATTCTGCTTCGCTGAGTAGGCGGTACGGTTTAGCGGTGCGTTCACTTAGCCACGCCACATAGGCGCTGGCATCAATCCAGGAGACATTGATAACGGGACGGCGACCGCGGCCCCAGCCCTGATCATGCGGCCTGATGTTGTCCTTGCAGCCACCGCCGCGCACGCAGGCTTCCCATTCGCCGAACGTCACTTCAAACTTGCCGACGGCAAACGACTTGGAAATTTTCACGAACCGCTGAGGGCCCTCGTTCGCATTGCGTCCGACTTCGCTCTCAGGCGATCCCATCTGAAAC
>JAYSUN010000506.1:0-9873 GCA_043719045.1 Hyphomicrobiaceae bacterium
CCATAGGCTGCATACCGTCCAGCGGCGACCTCGATGGCGTGATATCCGTGCAGCATGAGCGGCGCGACGAATGCAAGTCCCCACATCAAGCCGGCAACCAAAGCCCACAGCACGCCGGCAGTGATATCGTGTCGGCTAGTCATTCGCCTCGCAACTCACTCAATCGAGCCAGTGTCACGTCATCAACTTCGATGTTTGAAAACACCGCCTGCACGTCATCGAGTTCTTCAAGTACCTGCAATAACTTCATGTTCGTTTCAGCCTTCTCAGCGTCGACCACCGTCAGCAGAGTCGGTTGCCAAATGACTTTAACCGATAGGGGCACGCCAAGTTTGCCTTGCAAGGCTTGCGCGACCGTGCCGAGGTTGTCGAACGCGGTAGTGATGACGTGACCCTCAGCGTCGGATTGCACATCGTCGGCGCCTGCGTCGATGGCGGCCTCAAGCACCACATCGGCCGTGCCCGCGTCAGGTTTGTAGATGATCTCGCCGAGGTGACTGAAGCCGTGGCTGACAGCTCCGGTCGCGCCCAGATTGCCTGAATGTTTGGTGAAGCTCGAGCGCACCTCACCGCCCGTGCGGTTGCGATTGTCGGTCAGCGTCTCAACGATGATCGCAACCCCGCCGGGGCCATAACCCTCGTAGCGCATGGCCTCGAAATTGGCACTGTCAGCGCCCGAGGCTTTTTTGATCGCCCGGTCGATGTTGTCTTTGGGCATGTTTTCGGCACGCGCGTTTTGAATCGCAAGGCGCAGGCGGGCGTTCATGTCGGGGTCGGTGACGCCGGTTTTGGCAGCAACCGTGATTTCACGCGAAAAGCGGGCAAAGGCACGGGCGCGTTGAGCGTCCTGCTTGCCCTTGCGATGCATGATGTTCTTGAACTGTGAATGGCCGGCCATGGCGTCCTGTATTGCGGCGGAGTACTGGGGTGCCCACCTTATAGAGGCGCCAGCTGGGCTGAGTACACCGCTTTTGTTGTGCTGGGCAGGACATGGGTGGCGAAGACCGCTGCACGGTGCAAGTAACTTTCCGGAAACTGGCAGGTTGCCCTCGGCGTATCTGCTTCGAATTGGCGCGGCAGCTCCAAGGGACCTGAGGCACCCAATTGATCGAGGTCAATCCTTTGTTCAATCGCGCGTGTATGTTTCTACTCAAATTGAACGCGAAGCGCTCGGGGCGGGGAACCGCTGCGATCGGCGTTGGGTCAAATGGGGGGACGCACATTGGATACGCGAGCGGAATGGGAAGCTCTGAGCGATATCGGGGCTTTGCTGGCTGCGGCATGCGCAATCCTGATCGGTCTCGTCTTCGTGATGATGTCACCTGAATCAGGGATGCGCTTCCACGGGGCGCTCTTGGCTTTGGCGGGGCTCGCTGGCGGCATCGCCATGCTGGTAAATCCCGTTGCGGAATTGACCAATGAGTCGGGCGTCACCTATTTCGATGGTCCCATCAAAGTCGCAACTATTGCAGCGATTATATGGGGTATTGCCGGATTTCTCGTTGGCGACATCATTGCATGGCAACTTGCTTTTCCAAAGTTGAACCTTGATTTGCCTTGGTTCAGTTTCGGCCGCCTGCGCCCGCTGCACACGTCGGCGGTTATCTTTGCCTTTGGTGGAAATGTTCTGATCGCGACGTCGCTCTATGTCGTCCAACGTACGTGCCACGCGCGCATGGCAGGCCGATGGTCACCATGGTTTGTCGTCTGGGGCTATCAACTTTTTATTGCCATCGCGGGCACAGGTTATCTGCTTGGCATCACACAGAGCAAGGAATACGCCGAGCCCGAGTGGTATGCAGATCTGTTGTTGACCGTCGTTTGGGTCGCGTACCTGCTGATTTTTCTGGGCACGCTGGCAAAACGGAAAGAGCCCCACATCTACGTCGCGAATTGGTTCTATCTGGCGTTCATTGTTACTGTCGCGATGCTGCATCTTGTCAACAACGCCGGTATCCCGGTGTCGTTGACTGGATCCAAGAGCTACATCGTTTATTCCGGCGTCCAAGATGCCATGACCCAATGGTGGTATGGCCACAATGCCGTGGGCTTCTTTCTGACGGCTGGCTTCCTCGGCATCATGTATTATTTCATTCCCAAGCGCGTGGAACGACCGGTCTATTCGTACCGCTTGTCCATTGTGCACTTCTGGACACTGATCTTTCTCTACATTTGGGCTGGGCCGCATCACCTGCATTACACGGCGTTGCCGGATTGGGCGCAGACGCTCGGCATGGCGTTCTCGATCATGCTGTGGATGCCGTCGTGGGGTGGGATGATCAATGGTCTTATGACTCTGGCTGGGGCATGGGACAAACTCCGCACCGATCCTGTCGTTCGTCTCCTGGTCGTGTCCGTCGCCTTCTACGGCATGTCGACGTTCGAAGGTCCGCTGATGTCGATCAAGGCTGTAAACTCGCTCAGTCACTACACTGACTGGACGATCGGGCATGTCCATTCTGGCGCACTCGGCTGGGTCGCGATGGTTTCATTCGGTGCGATTTATTGTCTCGTGCCGTGGCTTTGGAACCGACGTGGTCTGTACTCGATAAAACTCGTCGAGTGGCATTTCTGGATCTCGACCATCGGCATCCTGCTCTACATCACCGCGATGTGGGTATCGGGGATCACGCAAGGTCTGATGTGGCGTGCCTACGACAAGCTCGGGTTTCTGCAGTACTCGTTTATCGAAACCGTCGAAGCGATGAAACCTTACTATGTGATCCGCGCCATTGGCGGCCTCCTGTTCATCGCTGGTGCGTTCATCATGGCTTACAACGTCTGGCGCACCATTCGTGGTGATGCCCTTCAGGATGAGGCGGATCAGCCGCGGATCGCAGCCGCCCCCGCGCTTAGACTCCAACCGGCAGCCAGACTCCAACCGGCAGCCAGACTTCAACCAGCAGCCAGACTTCAACCAGCAGCCAGACTTCAACCAGCAGAATGAGGGGCAGCTGTGAAACACGATGTCTTTGAAAAGAACTCGCTCATTCTCCTGATCGGTATTCTGTTTGTGGTCTCGATCGGTGGTCTTGTCCAAATCGCACCGCTGTTCTGGATCGATAGCACCATCGAGAAAGTCAAGGGAATGCGCCCCTATACGCCGCTCGAGCAGGCCGGGCGGGACATCTATATCCGCGAGGGTTGCTATGGTTGCCACAGCCAGATGATCCGCACGTTGCGTGACGAGGTCGAGCGCTACGGCCACTACAGCCTGGCCGCTGAGAGTATGTATGATCATCCGTTTCAGTGGGGCTCAAAGCGGACTGGGCCAGACCTCGCACGTGTTGGTGGTAAGTACTCCGATCAGTGGCAGGCCGATCATTTGATCAATCCGCGTGCGCTTGTCCCGGAAAGCATCATGCCGGGCTATCCCTGGATGGCCAGTACACCGCTCAGAATCGATGACATTGCAGAGAAGTTAAAGACTTTGCGCATGGTCGGCGTGCCCTACAGCGACGAGATGATTGCGAAATCCCAGGCTGATCTGAGAGCCCAAGTCGATCCCGACAGTCGTGCGGCCCGCGAACTTCTGGTGCGTTATCCCAAGGCAAAAGTGTTGCGCTACGATCGTCTCGCGACAGCTGAACTTACCGAACTCGATGCGCTGATCGCTTATCTCCAAATCCTCGGACAGATGGTGGATTTCACCACCTTCGACGCCGCCGGACCAAACCTGCGCTGAGGCCTGCAATGACCTACACGACTATCGCCACAATCAGTCAGGTCACGTCCTTGCTGATGTTCATTGCAATGTTCGCAGTGGTGCTTGTCTATGCACTCCGACCTGCAAACGGGAAACGGTTCGACGCTATTCAGCGTCAATCGCTTGATCTGGATCGGGTCGATTCAAGCGCCGGAGATCGTCATGAGCAAACGTGAGATCGATGACGTCACGGGCGTCGAGACGACCGGTCATGAATGGGACGGCATCAAGGAACTCAACAAGCCATTGCCCCGGTGGTGGTTATTGACCTTTTATGCCTGCATCGTTTGGGCCATCGGCTACATGATCGCGTATCCGGCATGGCCGACGCTCAAGGGCTATACCCCGGGTGTGCTGGGTTACAGTCAGCGTACTGTTGTGGCGAACGAAGTGAAAGCTGCCGAAGCAGCGCAAGGTGGCATGCGCATTCGTGTGCAGCAGACGGCGCTCAACGATATCAAGACCGATCCTGATCTGTTGCGCTTCGCCATGACGGCCGGTGGCATCGCGTTTCAAACGAACTGTGCGCCATGTCACGGACGCGGCGCGCAGGGCTTCCCCGGTTACCCCAACTTGAACGACGACGATTGGCTTTGGGGTGGCTCCATCGATGACATCCACAAGACGATCCAATACGGCGTTCGCTCCGGTGACAAGCGTTCGAGAGAGTCACAAATGCCGCGCTACGGCGTCGACAGGTTGCTCGAGGAAGCCCAAATCGCCGCGGTCACCGAGTACGTGCTGTCCCTCTCCGGAAAGAGCCAGGACGCCGCGGTAGCGGCGCGCGGAGTCTCCATCTTCAAAGAGCAATGCAGCACCTGCCACGGCGATGACGGCAAAGGTAAAGTGGACCAGGGATCGCCAAATCTGACAGACGACATCTGGCTGTTCGGCAGCAGTCGGGAGGCGGTAACTGAGAGCATTCGCACGGGCCGCGGTTCGGGTATGCCGTCCTGGGTCGGTCGCTTGGACCCCGTCACGATCAAAGCCCTTGCCGTTTACGTCCATAGCCTCGGGGGCGGAAAAAACTGATTGCTGCGCCGGAGTTCGAGCCATGTGTTGCTGTGATTGCTTTCTTGTCCAAATCTTGATTGACGCAACAAAAGGCGATCAGGGTCGAGACGCGGCGTGTCAGTTAAAAGGCACCAATGGCATCGTTGAACCACAACCCGTTGTGGCTATTGACCGTGTCCCACGACGACGTGGCTGGAGCAAGCTGGCGCGCCTGGACCGGCGTTGGCTTCAACTGGGTAAAGGGAAGTTGATTTCGTGACCACGGTTCTGGATCGGCGCAAAGACCCGACTGCCTTGCCACTCGGCTCAGCGGATAGTTTCCCTGTCGAGCCCGTGAACCGCAGGCAGGATCGCGCCCTCTACGTGACGCGTCAAAAAATCTACCCACGACTCGCTCATGGCGTTTATCGCCGCCTCAAGTGGATCGTCATGGCGGTAACACTTTGCGTTTACTACGGCTTGCCATGGTTGCGCTGGAACCGTGGCCCAGATCTACCAGATCAAGCCGTGCTTCTGGACATGGCAAACAACCGGTTTTTCTTCTTCTTTCTCGAGATCTGGCCACAGGAGTTCTACTATATCACAGGGCTACTCATCCTCGCGGCCTTGGCACTGTTCTTGATCACGTCAGCGGCCGGTCGTGTCTGGTGCGGTTACACGTGCCCACAGACAGTCTGGACCGACCTCATGATCGTCATTGAGCGGTTCTGGCAAGGTGACCGTAACGCCCGCATTCGTCTCGACAAGGAACCGTGGGGTGCTGCGAAGATCTTCAAAAAGACCATGACGCACATCTCGTGGCTTGCCGTCGGGCTGCTGACGGGTGGCGCCTTTGTGTTCTACTTCCGTGATGCCCCGACACTTGCGCGTGAACTCGGCAACGGCACGGCGCCGACCATTGCTTATCTCTTTCTCGGCATCTTTGCTTTGACGACTTACGTTCTGGGAGGTCTCGCCCGTGAACAGGTTTGCACCTACATGTGCCCATGGCCGCGCATCCAAGGCGCGATGACTGACAGTCACACGCTTTTGGTCAATTATCGTGCCGAGCGCGGCGAGACACGCGGCGCCATGCGAAAGGGTCCGGATGGCACTGTCGATTGGAGCAAACGCGGCGATTGCATCGATTGTAAAGCTTGTGTCGCGGTCTGCCCTGCAGGAATCGATATTCGTGATGGCTCACAGTTGGAGTGCATTCAGTGCGCTCTGTGCATTGATGCCTGCAATGAGATCATGGACAAAATCGGCCGGCCGCGCGGTCTCATTGCCTACGATACCGTTGCCAAGATCGAGGCCAAGGCGGCTGGTCGGCATCAGGCATGGCAGGTCATTCGTCCGCGAACGATGCTTTACGCTGGACTGTTTGCGTTTGTCGGTGCGATCATGTTGGCCGGTTGGCTGAACCGCGCGGTCGTCGAGGTCAATGTCCTGCACGACCGCAATCCGCCTTTCGTCCGCTTGACCGATGGCAGCATTCGCAATGGCTACACGGTCAAAGTCCTGAACAAATTGCACCAACCCCGTGACTACATCGTTTCGGTCGCGGGCATAGCCGGTGCCACAACAACCGTCGTTGGCCTCGGGGTCGACGAACGACACATTCGGGTTATGACCGATACACTGCGTGAACTCCGTGTTTTCGTTACGATTCCGAAAGAACGCGCTGCCAATCTTGGATCCGTATTTCTGCCGATCACGATCAATGTTCAGGACATTGCCTCGGGCGCGCAGGTCGTACGTGCCACAAGCATTCAGTTTCCGCCGCCACCAACAGGAGGGCGCCTGTGAGGGACACCGTTCACGTGCAGCAAGATGAGCCAGGCGCCCGGTCACCGCGTCAGCTCAATGGGCGCCACGTGCTGGCACTGTTCATGATTTTCTTTGGCGTGATCTTTGCCGTCAATGGCTACATGCTCTTCGCGGCGCTCAGCACTCACTCGGGCGTCGTCTCGGTGGAGCCCTACCGAAAGGGGCTCGCCTATAATGCGCGCATCGCTGAGGCCGAACGGCAGGATGTTGTCGGGTGGAGTGATCGCGTCAGTGCAGATCGGTCTGGACTCGTTGCGGTCCAAATGACTGCTCGCGACGGTACGCCCCTTAGCGGTCTGCAGTTCGAGGCCGTATTGGGTCGGCCGGTCACCGCGCGCGGCGACATGCCGTTGACGTTTACTGAAGTGGCCCCTGGATACTACCACGCTCGAGTTGGCCCGATCGAGGCCGGCACCTGGATGATCACACTGGAGGCTTATCGGGAAGCGGATCGCGCAGCCTCGTATCGAGCAAAGAGGCGGCTATGGCTCAAGTCTTGAAGGTGGGTTTGCTGTCCGACGCATTGGCAACTGACGGCGGCCGAACTCATCTAACCTTACTCGCAGTGCCCGAAATGCATTGTGGTGGCTGTATGCGCAAAGTCGAGTCGGCGCTGGCGGCGGTTCCAGGTGTTGAAAGTGCGCGCGCGAATCTCTCGGCTAAGCGCGTTGCGATCGTGACGCAATCGCGATCTCGCACCGTGGAGCCGTATCTTGCAGCGTTGCGCGCTGTCGGGTTTGAGGCGACCGCGCTTGCAAAAGCGGACCCCGACACGTCTCAGGCTGCGCAAGATGGCGACCTGCTGAAACGGCTGGGTGTCGCTGGCTTCGCGGCCATGAACGTCATGCTCCTGTCGGTGTCGGTGTGGTCGGGTCAAGCTGGCGACATGCCGCAATCACTGCAGACCATGTTCCATTGGCTCTCAGCCATAATTGCTCTGCCAGCCATCGGCTATGCCGGGCAGCCGTTCTTTCAATCCGCGCGCACTGCGTTGGCAGCCGGTCGCCTGAACATGGATGTGCCGATCTCGCTCGGCGTCAGTCTCGCGACGGGGATGAGTTTGTTCCAAACCATTCGTGGCAGTGAGCAAGTTTATTTTGACGCGGCGATCACCCTGCTGTTCTTTCTACTCATTGGTCGCGTGCTCGACCAGCGCATGCGCGTGCGCGCAGCTGGAGCTGCGGAGAACCTGCTCGGGCTGAGGTCGCCTGCAGCCTCTGTTGTGCGTGCTGATGGGCGCATTGAACGAATTGCCACGTCCGATATCGTGCCAGGCCAGCGCGTTCGTGTGACGGCGGGAGAACGCATTCCTGTTGATGGGCGGATTGTCGAGGGCACAACCGAAGTTGATCGCAGTTTGATGACTGGTGAGAGCATGGCGCAACAGGCGACCGTGGGTGGATTGGTTCACTGCGGGACGATCAATCTGGCCGCCCCGATTGAGATCGAGGCGACGGCCGCTGCCGAGGACACACTGCTGGCCGATATCGCACGTCTGATGTCGACAGCTGAACAGGCACGTGGCCGCTATGTGTGGCTAGCTGACCGAGCTGCACGTGTCTATGCGCCCGCTGTACATATCTTGGGTGCCATAACTTTTGTTGGCTGGTCTCTTGCAGGTTACGGATGGGAAGCGGCCCTGACCTCAACCATTGCGGTTCTGATCATTACCTGCCCTTGCGCCCTCGCCCTCGCAGTCCCAGCGGTGCAAGTCGTTGCCACCAGTTGCCTGTTTCGCCGTGGCGTCGTCATTAAAGCGCCGGACGCATTGGAGCGTCTGTCACAGGTAGATACGATCGCATTTGACAAGACTGGGACCCTCACACTCGGCACACCGTCCCTGGTCAATGCAAATGAATTTGAACCTCAAGCACTCGCGATGGCTGCCGCGCTGGCGGCGCACAGTCGGCACCCTTATTCCCTCGCGGTGTCGGCCGCTGCCCGCCAGCGTGGTTTGATCGTAGCGACCGCCATAGGCGTCAATGAAGTTCCAGGCTCAGGACTTTGCGGTGCCGTCGACGGAGTGAATGTGGTGCTTGGCTCGGCCACCTTCTGTGACGTTAGCGCTTCGACCTCGACTGAACCCACGATCTGGGTTCGGCTCGGCTCAACTGCTGCAATTGCATTGCGGTTTCACGATGCATTGCGTCCAGACGCTGTCGAGACACTGCAGCATCTGCGTGGTTCCGGCTACAACATTGAGATCTTGTCAGGTGATAGTCGCGGGGCGGTCGAACCTGTGGCCGGAAGGCTTGGAATTGATGCATGGCAGGCTGAAATGAGGCCAGCCGACAAAGTTGCGCGCATTGAGGATTTAAAGCGGTCGGGACGCAAAGTCCTGATGGTTGGGGATGGTTTGAATGATGCGCCGGCGCTGGCGACCGGACATGCATCGCTGTCGCCAGCTACAGCTGCCGATATCAGTCAGACCACAGCCGATGCAATTTTCCAAGGCCAGCGCCTCGCGCCGATCATCGATCTGCTGGTTGTGGCCAAAGCCGCGCAACGGCGTGCGCTAGAAAATTTTGCCATCGCCATCGGCTATAATGTGGTGTTCGTTCCGCTGGCCATGGCAGGTTGGATTACTCCGCTCATAGCCGCCATTGCGATGTCAGCGTCGTCAATCGCCGTTACGCTGAACGCCCAGCGGGTCCGCGGCGCAACCAGGGGCACACCACTATGACATCCCTTGCATGGCTTGTTCCAGTCGCGCTGTTTCTGGGCGGGCTCGGCCTGGGCGCATTTCTCTGGTCTTTGAAAAGCGGGCAGTACGATGATCTTGAAGGGGCAGGCTGGCGTGCGTTGGATGACGAGGGCAGACCCGACTTTGCAGCCCCGGCTGAGAGTTCACCTAAACTGGCAAATCGCCCCGTTGCCAAAGAGTTGAGAGACCAATCATGACCCAACCAGATCATGCTGCCCGTGGTCGAGGGATAGTGCCCGATACGATCCCGCCACCTCGTGTCGTTTCCTTCGACGCGCCGTGGGGTTGGCTTGCTTCTGGTTGGCGTGACTTGTGGCAGGCCCCCAAAATCGGACTTACGTACGGCGGCCTTGCGACCTTGATGGCGGCACTCCTCGCGGTGAGTTTAGCGCTGATCGATGCGCTGCCGCTGTTTCTGACTTTGATCGGCGGGTTCTTGCTGCTCGGTCCGCTGGTTGCTGTCGGCCTCTATGAGGCGAGCCGGCAGATGGCGGTCTCAAAATCGGTGGCTCTGAAAGACGTCGTCATTGCGCCAATGGCCGCGCGTGGACAGTTAGCCTTCGCCGGCGCGTTTCTGCTGCTGGTGTTTTTTGTCTGGCTTCGTGTTGCCATGTTGCTTTTCATGCTCTTCATCGGCACC
>JAYSUN010000507.1:0-3471 GCA_043719045.1 Hyphomicrobiaceae bacterium
CGCGGCAACAACGGTCAGCAGCCTCGATGGGCGCGCCACGTCGTCGTCTCAGTGCCAAGAGACCATAACACGCTTGACGGGAAAATCTACCTTTGATTGTGTTTATGGTGAATTTCGGACGCGACCGCTACCGCCCCGCCTGAAGGACCACCTTACACTCGGCCGGGAGCTGTTCCAGCGTCAGCGGTGGCTTCGGCTTTTCCGGCACCTCAGGCTGCGGTGGCCTGGTCAGCAGCTTGTACCAATCAGCCAGCTCCTTGCCGCACCCATCGTCTCCCGGTGGCCCCGGTTGGCCCGCACACCCGGTTGACCCGGCCGGGCAACCAATGCGGATGTGAAAATGAAAGTAGTGCCCCCAGATCGGCCGCACTTTCGCGAGCCAGCCACGATCCGCGTCGCCCACTGTCGCCTCGCAGATGGCCTTTTTGATCGCCGGATGCACCAGCACGCGTTCGACGTCGCCATAACTCGCAGCCCGTTTCAACAGCGCCACATGCCTGGCCGTAAACGACTTCGGCTCGACCGCTAGCTCATTCGCGGTCAGCATCGAAACCGCGGACATCTCCTCGCGTTCCGTTTTCGTCAGCCGCCGCTCCGGCATCGGCGTAAACCAGATATCGGCATCCAGCCCAATCTGATGACTGGCATGCCCGGTCAACATCGGCCCACCTCGCGGCTGCGCCAAGTCGCCGATCATCAGTCCCGGCCAGCCATCCTTCGACCTGGCGTCCTGAGCCAACGTCTGCACCAGCTCGACCAGCTTCGGATGTCCCCAATTCCGGTTCCGCGACAGGCGCATGACCTGCCACGCTGGACCATCGATCGGAACCGCGACGGCCCCCGCGAGACAGCCCTTCGAATATGATCCGATCGCACGCGCCGTTAACGGCGCCGGCACAGTCACCGCCCCAAACAGGCTTTTCGCCGCCACCACCGGCTCACTCGCGCGGATCGGCTGCACGACATTGCCAGGGGTTGGCGCATGCACATTCGCAGCACTGTGACCCGCGACCGGCTCGGTCTCAGACTTTTGCGCCAAGGCCGGTGTCGCGGCAACCAAAGTGGCAGCGGCCATCGCCATCACGACTGTGAGTCTCGTCGACCGCATTGCGTCCACCGGAACTGCTGTGCCAATAACCTAGCTCTAGCATCATGTCAGGTTTTGACGAAACGATGGTGCCGGCAGCAATGCACGGCTTGGCGCGCCGGACAATTACGACCGGGTTAACGAAATATTTGAAACATTTGTACTTTTTGTCATCTGCCTGCCCCGAAACGAGACAAAAATTTTACCAACATAGTGCACCATGGGCCATCGCAGGATTGTCCAGTAGCCAACGGTAAGGGGCCGGTTATGTCGGGTCGAGTAAAGGTTCATGTTCAATCGAACAGTCGGGTCGCTTGGCTCGTCGCGGGTGCGGCGGTCGTCGCGATGCTGGCCTTACCTGAACCGGTTCAGGCGCAATTTGGTCCCAGTCATCCGAACCCGAACGGTCACCCGCCCGCGCAACCGATTTTCATGAACGCGGGATCCAGGACCCAGCCGGGGACGCGCCGCCGCAGCGTCGACATGATGGATCTGCGTGATCGCGCTGAAAACCAGGCCACAATCATTAAATCAGCTGGTCATCTGACGCCTGCGGTCGCGACATTCACCCCTAGTGCCACCAGCGCAGACGTTGTCTGTCTGGCGGGTTGCGATGGCCCGACTGGCAAGGTCGTCTATCATGGCGTCACTCATGCGCCACCAGCGCTCGCAGCTGTGATCTCCAATCCACCACCGCTCAACGCCGCCATTGCGCAGCCCACTGTTGTCATCGCCGCGGTCAATGCCAACGACAGCTCGAGCGGCGGCGTCATCACCTGCTTGGCGGGCTGCTACGATAACCAATCTAGATCGACGGCAGTCACCCCTACAGCGACAGTGGCCGCCACCCTGGTCAATACGACAATCCGCTTGGCCCACGTCTCTGAGCCGAAGTTGGCCGCCCCCAGCATCGCCGATACCGTCGCAAAAATTGCTGATCCGCCGCAACCCACGCGCATGACAATGAAAACCGGGTTTGTGCCCCATCAGCGTGGCCACAAAGCTGGCCGCAGCGTTGCAGCCAAGTCGCGCGCGAAAATCACGGCCGCAAGGACTCGCGGGTCGACGCCGCTGATTGCAAAGACGGTTGCCATCCGGCAGCAGTCGCCAACTGTACGGCCTGCACAACCGGATCAAATCACTGCGCCCGCCGTGGTCGTCAAAGCCGATCCGGAAACGGCTGCTGCCAAAATCATCGCGACCGCGATCAAGGTCGAAAAAGCCAAACCAAAACGTGTGCCGCTGGCCAACGCGTCGAATGATTGGTTCAACCGCATCAACCGTGACCGTAAAGTCGAACCGGTCATCACGACAATCATCGAATAAGCTTGACCGGCTGGCTCGCCGTTACCCCGGAAACCGCAACCGCAGCTCGGCCACCTGCTCGTTTGTCAGAATATTGATCCGCTCGTGCCGCAACAGGAGATACAGCCGCGCGGTCTCTTCCAATTCCTCGATCGCATCCGTCGCAGCAGCCAACGATGCGCCCGCCACCACCGGCCCGTGATTGGCCAGCAAAATCGCGTGGTGCTTGCTCGCCAACGCACCCACGGCATCGGCGAGTTTCTCATCCCCCGGCGGAAAATACGGCGCCAACGCCAACGCGCCGACCCGCATCACCGAGTAAGCGGTTATCGGTGGCAACACATTGGCCGGATCGAGCCCGGGGAGGCAACTCACCGCGACAGAGTGATGCGCATGCAGATGCACCACCGCGCCGCTGGCAGGTCGCTTGGCATACATCGTAGTGTGCAGAAACGCCTCCTTGGTCGGCGTGTCGCCACCGACCAATCGTCCGCCCGCATCCAGCCAAGACAATCGCGCCGGATCGAGCGTGCCGAGTGACGACCCCGTCGGCGTCATCAGCCATCCACCATCCGGCAACCGAACCGAAATATTGCCTGTCGACCCGTGCGTCAGACCGCGCGAAAACAGCGACGCGCCCACCGCGACAATCTCATCTCGGATCTTTGCGTGCATGGTCACGGCGCCTCGCGTTGGTAGGTTGGGTCACAGCGGTGGGCACTTGCCCGCGAGGCCCAACATGACGCACCACGACTGCAGGACCGAACATCGTGTTGGGCCCAATCGGCACCCGTCGACCGCGACCCAATTTACAATTTGCTCAATCCTTGGCGCGTTCCACATAGCTGCCGTCGGCGGTCATCACGATGACGCGGATACCGCTTTCAACGTGCGGCGGCACCATCACGCGCGCGCCGTTCTCAAGCTTCGCCGTTTTGTAGGACGACGACGCCGTTTGGCCCTTCACAACCGGCTCAGCCTCAACAATTCGCAATGTGACCTTAGCTGGCAATTCAATCGCCACCGGATTGCCTTCAAACAGCTGCACGGAACAACTCATGTTTTCCTGCAGCCAGATC
>JAYSUN010000508.1:0-3469 GCA_043719045.1 Hyphomicrobiaceae bacterium
CAGATCATCCACCCACGCTTGTTCGCCGATACACCCGAGGGAGCATTTTCAGTCAACGCTTTGTGGAACCGCGCCATGTTGCAAGGTCGGGCTTACGGCATGCGCATGGAAGGGATCTGGATGCACATCGGCTCACCCGAAGAATTGGCCGAGGCAGAACGCGTCATGAGCGGCCGCCACGAACGGCACAAGTAGAGTTTTGATGAGCAACAACATCTACACGATCCCGCCGGGGCGGCCGTTTCTGCGCACTCTGGCGACGGCCATCCTCAACGGCCACCTGCCGCAACCCGGTGGGCCCAAGCCAACACCCATTTCCCTGTCGCACTATACCCTCTTGTTGCCGACGCGACGGGCCACACGTGCCCTGCAAGAGGCGTTCCTGGCAGCTGCTGATGGCGCGGCCTTGTTGCTCCCGAAGATCCGCCCGATCGGCGAAGGTATCGAAGACTTGACTTTGCTCGCGGGTGCTGCGGGCCTCAGCGACCTCGGGCCTGACAGCGCAGATATTCCACCCGCCATCAGCGAACTGCAGCGTCGCTTGATCTTGACTGAGCTGGTCATGCAGTGGTCGCGGGCCATGCGGGCGCCAGCAACGGGGATCGATGTCTATGCAGCGGCAGGTGCCAACACGCCTGCGCAGGCGGTCAAGCTTGCGACCGAACTGGCGCGGCTGATGGACATGGTCGAGACCGAAAATGTCTCGCTTGCTGGGCTCGACAAGTTGGTCCCGGAGGATTTCTCCGAGCACTGGAACAAGACCCTCGAATTCCTGAAGATCATTGTTGAGATGTGGCCCGCATATCTGGCCGCCAGTGGCCATCTTTCGCCCATGGGCCGTCGCACTCGCGTATTGCTGGCAGAGGCGGTGCGCATGGCCGCAGTGCCGCCGTCCGGACCCGTGATTGTTGCCGGCGTGACCGGCAGCATTCCAGCCGCAGCCGAAGTGATGAAGGTCGTCGCGGCGTTACCGAATGGCGCGATTGTCTTGCCTGGCCTCGACCAACAACTCGATGACGAAAGTTTTGCCACGGCACGCGACAAACACGCCGAACACCCGCAATTCGGCTTGGCGAAACTGCTCGACATGCTCAGCGTCGGGCGATCCAACGTGCGCGAACTCTCGCCTGGTGCACTAACACCATCACGCGGCTTTCGCGCTCGCCTCGTAACCGAAGCGATGCGGCCTGCCGAATCCACCGATCGTTGGCATGATCTCGCAAAAACCAGCGATCCTGCCGAAGTCAAAGCAGCCTTGGCGGGCGTGCATCTCCTGGAAGCACCGACCGCGCAGGATGAGGCCGAAGCCATCGCGCTGATCTTGCGGCATACAGTCGAAACGCCTGGCAAGACAGCCGCCCTCGTCTCGCCGGATCGGATGCTGTCACGACGGGTGATTGTGCGCCTCGCCTCGTGGGGTGTCACTGTCGACGACTCAGCAGGCCGCCCGTTTGGTAAAACCGTGCCCGGCGCTTTTCTTGATTTGGTCATTGATGCTGCAGCCCAAAATTTCGCCCCAGCGCCGCTGATGGCGTTGCTGAAACATCCGCTCACGCGACTCGGGCTGAGCGCGCGCGATATCCGACGCGCCGCACGCTATCTTGAGCTTGCAGCCTTCCGCACGACGTATCTGGGACGTGGCCTCGATGGTGTTGAAACAGCCCTCGAAATTGCGGCCCGTGAAGCAGCCGGTGACAGCGATGTCAGCGTTCGCCGACCTCGCGCCTTACAACGCTTGTGGACGGAAGACTGGACCGCGGCGCATGATCTCGTGGTGCGGTTGAAGGAAGCTTTTGCGCCGTGGAATGCGCAAGTCGACGCAGGTGAACCGGTTCCGCTTCAAGACCTCGCAGCAGCCCATGTCAACGTCGCTGAGGCGATGGCACGATTGCCGGCTGAACCTGCAACCGAGGTGAGAAAGGGCGACCCGGCGTCCACCGACGAAACCAAAGCCTTGCGCAATCCGCTTTGGGACACAGAAGCGGGTGAAGCCGCACAAAAACTGTTTACCGGTTTGATGGACCCGGACATGCGCGCGCCAGCACTGGCGACCAATGACTATCCTGAATTCTATCGCAGTTTGATTGCCGGCGAGAGCGTCCGCTCGCGTCAACCGGTGCATCCGCGCATCTCGATTTGGGGGCCGTTCGAATCTCGCTTGCAGCAACCGGACATCGTCATCCTTGGTTCGCTCAACGATGGCACCTGGCCTGAATCCGCAGATCCGGGACCGTGGCTGAACCGACCTATACGGTTGGCGCTTGGGCTTCCTTCGCCGGAAGAAAAAATTGGCTATGCGGCGCACGATTTTTCCATGCTGCTCGGCGCTGAACGGGTTTACATGACGCGCGCCCTGAAACGCGACGGTGTGCCAACTGTGCCATCGCGCTGGCTGATGCGGATTCAGGCGCTTCTCGCAGGCTTAGGCGCACAAGATGCACTGAAGACCGATCAACCTTGGCTTGCCTGGGCGCGGTCGCGTGACACGTTCGGCAAAGCCACGCCCGTTGCCGCGCCAGCGCCAAGACCACCCGTTGCCATGCGCCCACGGGCATTGGCCGTCACGCAGATCGAGCGGTGGCTGGCGAACCCGTATGCCATTTTTGCAGCGCACGTTCTGCAACTCGAAGCCTTGCCCGAACTCGGCCAACAACCTGGCCCGCAGTTGCGCGGGGCCATCATCCACGATGCCTTGAGCCGGTTCGCCAAGCGCTATCCCGAGACATTGCCCGATGATCCGGGGGCGGCTTTGTTGCGCGAAGCTGAGGCTGTCTTGCAGACTTATGCTGCAAACCCGCGGGTCGCTGCATTCTGGCGGCCACGCTTCCAGCGCTTTGCTGCGTGGTTTGGGGAAACGGAGCCAACACGGCGCATCGGCGTGCAAAAAGTCATTGCAGAAATCACGGGGCGGACGATCATTAGTGCTCCATTCGCATCGTTCACGTTGCGCGCACGGGCCGATCGTATCGATATTTCTGCAACTGGTCTGACCTTGATCGACTACAAAACCGGACAAGTTCCGGCGGCCATTGCCGTCGAAAGTGGCCGTTCCCCGCAACTGCCCCTGGAAGCACTCATCGCGAGCGACAATGGCTTTGCAGACATCCCGCTCGTGCCGGTCACCAAACTGACCTACATTCGCGCAACCGGGGGCGAGCCGCCCGGCAAGGAAATTGCCCTCAAGTTGGACAACCTGGCAGCCACCATCGAGCGCGCAAAAGTCGGCCTCGAAAATCTGGTTGCCGTGTACGACAATCCGGATACGCCATACCGCGCGCTCAGACGTGCAAGCTTCAAACAGGCCTATAGCTTTGACGACTACGCGCATTTGGCACGGGTAGCGGAATGGTCAGGAGGCGAAGACGGCGAGGACTAGTGTGGCGTCGCGCCTTGGTTGATCGGTGTTCCGGCTCGACTGGTCTCAACCAAGGCGCGATAAACGCCACACTCGGCCCATGATTTTGCTCGT
>JAYSUN010000509.1:0-3467 GCA_043719045.1 Hyphomicrobiaceae bacterium
CCTTGTAGCTATCCTGGCCGAGGAACTGGCGCTGGAGCCCACCAGCAAATATGTGCTTGAAGCTGAGGCCGTTCGATTTAGCCATGGCCAATGCTCTGAGCACCTGCTCTCCGCCCTTGTCCGGCCTGAAGAATCCCGGCGATACAAACACTGGTTCCGCGCTCCGTGCTTCGCTCCCGGTCGCGGTGACCCTTTCGACAAATTTGATATTGGGAACGCCATGCCGAATGACCGCGAGTTTGGGCGTCACGGCCGCATCGAGTCGCGCCATGTTGTCGGCGGCCTTCTCACTCAACACCACAACCCGACTGGCCGCCGAGCATATCTGCCGTAGAATGCTTGTTTGTTTGGGCTGGTTGCCGGGGCCGAACGTCGTATGCAACGTTGCGACTATGGGCTTTCGGCAGATTTCGAGAAATGCCAAAATATGTTCGCCCTCGTCCCCTCCCCATATGCCGAACTCGTGTTGGAGGTCAACGGCATCGGGATCCGATCTATTGATTGCATCCCCTAACCGCGCGAGGTTGCTCCGGTCACTCGTTACGATCGTTGCGGCGAAGCCAGGGTTATCGGTCGTTGAATGGACCAGTCGGTACTTGTACGATCTCACTCCTGATAGATTGGCTGTCAGGTCGTTCGCAAACTCGGCGATCCCGCACCGCGTCGGCGGAAAGGTGGAAATGTGCGCGATCCGCATGAATATCCTTATGAACTAAAGGGATTGACGGCGCATTGATTTGCCCCAACTACGAGCCCTACTCCGAACGCGACGGTCTCGATACCTTCAGGGATACGTCGGTGAACTGGATGAGATACTCATCGTGATCGCCCCAGGCGACCAGTGCGAACCTCTCGCGGAACTTCTCTGGACTGTACATCTCATAGACTAGGCTATCCTCTATATACAGCTGGTTCCGGTCGGTAAGCATTAGGAACTCCAAGTGCACCGGCCTCGGCACGCGGTAATCGACGACATCGATATTGGCGGCGACCCGGTTCCCGTTGATGTACGGGCTGAGAAATAACTGGGGTCGGTCTTTGTTCAATCCCAAATGTATGAGGCAGTTGGGATCGCTCGTTTGCACGGTCTCCCTACCGAAAACCTCGCCCGCGGCCTTGAATGTCTTGAATCCAAACCTGAAATGGGGTGATTCCGAATAGAAAGTTCCTCGTAATGTTAGATTCCGCCCCTTGTAGCTCATGATCGGAATTTCACGGTAGGTCCCCCATTGAGGATACAGCTTCTGCGTTCCGATCCTCCAGTCACTGATCCGAACAACCTCATCACTCGCAGTACTTTCCCGGACATCGGCAGTAGTTCCGGACAAGCCCGGTTGGCGACTAGCTATTATGGACAGCGCTCTCCGTACTTGGCTGCTGAAGTCGTCAACAGACGAGTAGGTGTGTGACAGGACACCACGACGCGCGACTGTATCTCGGAAACTCGTCAGACGGAGCCATTGATGGGGATCGATCTCTGAAAGCCGGAACGGCTCGTCGCTAAAGTACATCAATATCTGCACCGATCCCGGGCTCCTAACGAGCCGATTGTATGCGCGCTCGAACTCTTCTTCAGTCCCCGAGTTCGCCAACTCAGTTGGTGTGCCGAATCGCTTTCGAAAAATGACAATCAGAATATCATAGTCAATCTGTGTGTTAATGACCTCCTGCAGATTTGCCGCCGTGCCGGGGATCGTATCCGTCTCCCACCGCAGCACTTCGAGCCTCGTCAACTTCTTGCGCAATTCCGCGCGATTGAGATCGTTTGCAACGTCAAGTACCGCAGCGCGCAACGTTCCAGTATCGCCGGGTGACGCCACGAAGACCCTAAGGGTTCTTACTGGTGCCTTGCTGCGACGAAGAAACGAGAGCATCGATCTGGTGTCTCCAAGGGCGCGGGGCCATCCTTCGAACGAACAACCCGATGCGCGAGCGCGAACTGCGGTGGGTCAGTACCTGACCGCTTGTGACCCCCCCCGAGTATAAAGCCGACCTAAATTAAGTGTCCACAGAGTTTCTCTTGTTGGCCCGACTCTGTCGGAGTGGGTTTGCAGTAGGACCGTCAGCAATAGAGGGCACTTCTGCTGTTGCTATGAAATCGTCTGCACCTTGTTAATCTCGATGTCGGTCGCGCTGCGCTGATGAGTGCGCGCACGGCGATGACGCGCTAATTTTTTGACGGCGCACCATGTGATCACCGGTTTGAAAGTAAGGATGACGCGGCGTCCTGCTCGCGCGATGGCGGCCACCTGTGCAGCGGATTGAAATTTGTCACGAAACAATCTGCGCACGTCATCATTCATCTCAGCACCTCGCACCCAACCCCGCGCTCGATTCAGAGAAAACACCCGATCCGCACGGTCCCCTCGCCGACCCAAATGTGTCGCCGATGAACGACGGGCGTCTCACCCGATCTCGCCGCTCATGTACTCGCTATGTACTCGCTGAGGCCAAGAACGCAAAAAGCTCCGCCGTGGCGAAGTTTCAAGCATCTGATTTTGTTGCTAAATTTGGTTGCGGGGGCTGGATTTGAACCAACGACCTTCAGGTTATGAGGGTATGCAGAAAGAACTTTATGAGAACATTTGAGACGACAAACGGGCTTCGCAACCATCTGTTTAAATTGTATAATTGACGCGAAGTTTGTCTCAGGCCGATCCTTTTGTTCTCATCCAAGCTCGGTTTCTAGGTTACCCAAGGCTTACCCAAGCGACGCGAGAACACGACTTTCAGGTGTTGCGGACGACCTTCAGGTTTTGCTGTTGTTGCCCAGCCTGGAGCCTACCATGCCGACCGAACTTTTGACACAGCGGCGCATCGAAACCGCCAAACCCGAGCCCGGCAAACACCGGGTCGAAATCCGCGATAGCAAGGTGCCGGGCCTCGAAATCCGCATTGGCAAGAGTGCCGCGTCGAAATTCTGGTCCCTGGTCTATACGCGCCGCAGCGATGGCCGCCTGCGCCGCTACCGGCTCGGCACTTTTCCCGAGACCGATCTGGCGGCAGCCCGGCGCAAAGCCCAACAACACCGGCTCATCGTCGAGGATGGCGGCGATCCTGCCGGTGAGCTGCACGTCTACCGCCAGTCGCAGACTTTTGAGCAGCTCAGCACCGATTGGCTGGAATTGCATGTGAAGCCCAACAAATCGGCAGGCTCTGCCGCCGATGACCAGTCGATGCTGCGCCGTCATATCTGGCCGGTCATCGGCCACATGAAAGCCGGTGATGTCACCAAGCGCGATATCATCCGTCTCTTGGATCTTGTCGGGAAAGCCAGTGATGCCCGGTTGACCAAGCCTAAGACTGCCGTGGATAAGCGCAAGAACATTGACGTTCCGGTTCTGGCCAAGAAGCGGTCGCTGTCGCACCGTCCAAACCGCGTGTTCGAAGTCGTCCGCGCCATCTTTCGCTGGGCCATGAGCCGCGATCTTCTCGACCGAGATCCCATTGCCGGATTGCGTCCGCCG
>JAYSUN010000510.1:0-3461 GCA_043719045.1 Hyphomicrobiaceae bacterium
GACCGGCCGCATCTGCCCCGCGCCCTGTGAAGCGTCGTGCACGCTCAATCTCGATGACAATCCGGTTGCCATCAAGACCATCGAATGCGCCATCGTAGATAAGGGCTGGGACGAAGGTTGGATCGTACCGCTGCCGGCCGAAAAGAAAACCGGCAAGAAAATCGCGATCGTCGGCGCAGGTCCCGCTGGCATGGCGGCCGCGCAACAGCTGGCACGTGTCGGCCACGCCGTGCACGTCTATGAGAAGAACGCGCGTCCCGGCGGCTTGATGGTTTACGGCATCCCCGATTTCAAAATGGAGAAATCCGTCGTTGAGCGGCGCGTCAGGCAGATGGAGGCCGAAGGCGTCAAGTTTCACTGCAATCAACACGTCGGCGTCGACAGCAGGATAGAGGATCTCGAAGCCGAGTATGACGCTGTCTTGTTGACTGGTGGCGCTGAGAAGGCTCGTGATCTCAGCGTGCCCGGGCGCGATCTGCGTGGCATCCACTTCGCCATGCATTTCCTGCCGCAACAGAACCGCCGCGTGGCCGGCGAAGCTCTCGGTCTTGGCACTGAGGACTTGGCCGACGGGAAACATGTTGTCGTGATTGGCGGCGGCGACACCGGCAGCGACTGCATCGGCACATCGATCCGCCAGGGTGCCAAGAGCGTCACACAGTTGGAGATCATGCCGGAGCCGCCGGAGATGGAGGACAAGGCGCTGACCTGGCCGCATTGGCCGCTGAAAATGCGCACATCGTCCTCCCAAGCCGAAGGCGCCAAGCGCGACTTCGCCGTCACCACCAAGCGCTTTGAAGGCAAGGGCGGCAAAGTTACGAAGCTGGTTTGCGCCCGCGTCGACGACAAATTCAAGGAAATTCCCGGCAGCGAGTTTTCGTTGCCCGCCGACATGGTTCTGTTGGCGATGGGTTTTGTCGCACCAGTGGCCGATGATATGATCGGCCAGTTGGGTCTCGAGATGGATCAACGCGGCAACGTCAAAGCTGACGAGAAGGCCTATGCCACATCGCGCCGCAGAATTTTCGCAGCCGGTGATATGCGCCGCGGCCAGTCCCTCGTCGTCTGGGCCATCCGCGAAGGCCGCCAGGCCGCTCACGCCATCGACAAAATGCTGATGGGCAAATCAGATCTGCCGCGGTGAGGTTGGAGGTCTAGGACGGGTATCGTCCCTGCCCCTTTCTGCGCCTTCGGTGGTCATTGGGCCATTGAGCTGACCAAAACTGCCGCCAGCCTCCTGACGTTCTGCCAAGCACAAAGGCCTTTCCTGATGTCCACCAAAATTCATCTCCATAAAGGCGATTTGCCGGCTGGTCTGACGTTTCCGAACGGCGTGGCGGTCGACAGCGAAACGCTCGGCTTGAAGCCGCAGCGGGATCGCCTCTGTGTGTTGCAACTCTCAGGCGGCGATGGCACCGCGCATGTTGTGCAGTTCGATGGCAAGGATTACGCGGCGCCACGACTGAAAGCCCTGCTGACTGATCCGAAGACGCCAAAAATCTTCCACTTCGCGCGCTTCGACGTAGCTGTGCTTGGCCGCTATCTTGGCATTGTGGCGGCACCCATTTATTGCACCAAGATCGCATCCAAACTTGTTCGCACTTACACAGATCGCCACGGTCTGAAAGACCTCGCAGCCGAACTTGTCGGCCTCGACATGTCGAAGCAACAGCAGAGCTCGGATTGGGCGGCGACCAAACTGTCCGATCAGCAACTCGCCTACGCCGCAGCCGATGTCCTGCACTTGCATGCCATCAAAGCCAAGCTCGATCACATGCTCGATCGCGATGGCCGCCGGACCGAGGCCGAAGCCTGTTTCGCGTTTCTCGCCACCCGCGCCAAGTTGGATCTGATGGGCTTCGATGACGTCGATGTGTTCGCGCACTGAAGTGCTAAGCCACCAGCGCGCCACGGGCGTGTCGCCAAACGCGCGGCAAGACGGCGGCGCCAAGTCAAGTGCTTCCGGCTCAACCCTACAAGATGAACTTCGAAAGATCGACGTTTTTGACGAGTTCGCCGATTTTGGCTGTGACGTACGCGGCGTCGATGCTGATCACTTGTCCGGGTTTGTCAGAGGCCTCAAACGAGATCTCATCGAGTACGCGTTCCATCACTGTTTGCAAGCGCCGCGCGCCGATGTTCTCGACGGTTGCATTGACCTGCACGGCGACGTCCGCAAGCGTTTCGATGGCATCGTCGGTGAATGCCAGCGTCACTCTTTCGGTGGCCAGAAGGGCCACGTACTGTTTGATCAGGCTGGCTTCCGGTTCCGTCAAGATGCGCCTCATATCCTCACGGGACAACGCTTTGAGCTCGACCCGGATCGGCAAGCGCCCCTGCAATTCCGGCAGGAGATCTGACGGTTTTGCAACATGAAACGCGCCTGAGGCAATGAACAGAATGTGGTCGGTCTTGACCGGTCCATACTTGGTCGACACCGTCGTGCCCTCAATCAGCGGCAGCAGGTCGCGTTGGACACCTTCCCGCGAGACATCCGCGCCACCTTTTGCGGTGTCGCTGCGGGCGCAAATTTTGTCGATCTCGTCGAGAAATACGATGCCGTGGTTCTGCACAGCGAAGATGGCGTCGATGGTGACTTGGTCGTTGTCGAGCAACTTGTCGCTCTCTTCAGCAATCAGAATGTCATAGCTGTCCTTGACCAGGACGCGCCGGGTTTTCTTTCTGCCACCGAAAGCCTTGCCGAGCATGTCCTGAATATTGATCATCCCCATTTGCCCACCCGGCAGATCGAACATCGGCATGCCGCCACCGCTATCCGAGACTTCGATCTCGATTTCTTTGTCGTCGAGTTCGCTGGCGCGGAGTTTCCGGCGGAAGGCCTCGCGCGTTTCCGGCCGGGCATCGGTGTTGGCGAGCAAAGCATCAATCACGCGTTCTTCGGCGTTTTTTTCAGCTCGCGCTTTGACCTCACGGCGTTTGGTTTCGCGCACTAGGCCGATGCCAACCTCAACCAGATCGCGGATGATGCTGTCGACATCGCGGCCAACGTAACCCACCTCGGTAAATTTGGTTGCTTCAATCTTGAGGAATGGCGCATTGGCAAGTTTCGCAAGCCGGCGGGCGATCTCAGTTTTGCCGCAACCGGTTGGGCCGATCATCAGAATGTTTTTCGGCAGCACCTCTTCTTTGAGATCTGCGGGCAACTGCTGCCGCCGCCAACGATTGCGCAGAGCAATGGCAACAGCGCGTTTGGCGTCGTTCTGGCCGATAATGTAGCGGTCGAGTTCGGAGACGATTTCGCGGGGGGAAAAGCTGTTCATGGCAGGCCTCAAGACAAGGTCATGCGCGGCCTATAGCATACTGCGGGTGCGGAACGCGCGCGGCGCCGCTTTTGAACCACCCAACACAAATTCGCCCCACGCGCTGGTGTGACCCGGGGGGCGGGTGTGGCCAGCGCATGGGGCGTCCAAGCACGGGTGTGCGGGACAGCCGTGTTGGTC
>JAYSUN010000052.1:0-2354 GCA_043719045.1 Hyphomicrobiaceae bacterium
GTTCAAATTTGTCTTGACTCTGGGGTTCACTTTAACCCAATTGACTAGTGGACTTCGCGTGATGACCACCAACGGTCATACGGCATTTGGATTTGACGGTCGGCAAGAGGCACACAGCGGGTACTGCGATTTGAAATCTGCCTGCTCCATACCAGTCACTGGCAACCGGGGAACGACAGGCCGCTATTTGGCGAGCAATTCATCAAAGCGAGCACCCGCCATGGGCTGGTAGCGGCTGGGGTGATCGAGCCCGTGACTGAGTACAGAGAGCACGGCCGCCGTGCTGGTCTTCTTCAAGCCCGAACGGTTATGCGCACCGGCCTGGCCGAGTGCGCATGCACAAGCAAGAGATCCGAAGACCGTGTCTGCTTCCTCAGTGGTGGTGGGCATCGACATGGCCAAGGCGCATGTCGATGTCTCGGTGTTGGGCGCCAAGTTCGATGCCCAGCGGTTCGACAACCAAGCCGAGGCGCACTCGGCATTGACGACGGCCTTGAAGCTGCTCGACGTGGCGCTGGTGGTGCAAGCTATTTCTTGTAGCCCACGTAGTAAACGCCGATCACCTTGCCCGAGGAGTCATTGATGGGCTCATAACCGGTTATGTACGGCTCCTGGTCGATGGTCACGCCGTAGACTTCGCTATCGCCGATGGAATCACCGCGCAGTGCTTCCGCGGTGATAATGACCACCTCACCGTAGAACGATTCGCCTTTGTTGATATTGACGATCGCCATGCCCTTGGGGTCGAGAATGGTTCCGATCGCCCGTCCCCTGCCACCTCCCAAGGGTACGTTGGTGGACACGCGAACATAATTGTCGCCGGTCTTCGCAAACAGCGTGGCGGTTCCGCCGTATTCCTTCACGACCGCATCGACGACCTCGAAATTGTTGTTGATCTTGGTCCTGCCGAAATACAGAGCGCTGGCGGCCGTACCGCCAACTGCCTCCGTGCGTTCGAGCCTGGGGGGCCCCAGTCCTGCAGTCCTGGCCTTCAAGTCGGCCAGCGCTTTCTCGACCTTCGGGTCCGCTTGGGCGTGCCCGACGCCGGGCAGCAACATTGACGTTGCGATGCCACAAGCCAAGAGAGAACCCCGAAGCCACGCGAAACTCATCTGCCTTACCTCTGTGAACATGATGACACTCCCTTTTTAGAATTTAAGTTGTTTGACTCTACCACGGCCAGACCGACCTGTCATCGCGCTGGAGACCGAACGGGCGTCGATCCCTGCAGCGCCGGATCGGGGCAGATCGTCAGAGGCTCCATGCCCCGCGGCCACGCTGGTGTGGCTAAGTGAAACCGTGGATGTCCCCGAAGGCGATGCAAAGCGGCCACTGTCGGCGGCATCGCTGGAGGCAAAGATCATGAACGCAGCCAAACCTGTACTGGGGGCCAATCGCAGCTCTGATGTCCTGGAGATGGTGAACCGGCTCGACACGCTTACCGACATAGCACTGCTCGCCCGCTCGCTGCGAACAGCGTGAACCTTCAAACTGCCCACCGCCTCTGGCGCGATCACCGCGGGCATACTTCTCGCCGCCGGCCGTCCGCGCAATCACTGCTGGGGTTTCACTTCACGCAAATGCCCGCTCGTCGTTGGCCATAAACAAGTACACCGGCTCACTCCGAAGCCGCCTGTGACGAGCGGCGGCTACTGGCCCATTTCAGCCGCTCAAAAATCAAACATGACTGACCGCTCCCGCTGCCAACCGGTCAATGGGCTACGCCATCGTGTTGACATGAGTGCCCAGGTTGCCACTCGTGACCAACGGCAGTGCCTGTAGCAGCGCCAGCGCCCCGGTGGCCCGATGTCCGTGGCCTTCTGTAGAACCAAAATTTGGGCCGTTTGGGTGACCTGGCTTTGTTGCATTTGAGTCGACGGGCTGACGAGTGCGGTGGGAGAAATGTCCACGGCGGAATCCTTTGTGGCTGTCACCTATATCGGTTCGACCTTCAACATTCTTGAGCAGGTGGCGTTGCGAGGTACATCAATACCGTGTGGTCATGGCGGCAAAACGCGCGCGTTTCACGCATTCTCTATTCTCAGTCGCTACCGCCCACCAGTTTCAACTTGCAAACCACCCTCGCGTAAGTCGTTGATTTTATTAAATGTGGCCTTGTGAAAAGTCACGAGGGTCACTGAGAACAGAGAGATAAAACGGGGTAATTTTTGTTAAACACCGCCAAAAATACCTGATTTTGATAGCTGGGAAGTCACAAGGAAAACGCCGTAAGTCCTCGTAACCATTGGGGATTTCCCAAAAGAAAAGCCCAACTGAAAACAGTTGGGCTTTAAGGGTTTGGTGGAGCTGGCGGGATTTGAACCCGCGTCCGCAAGCCATCTTCGAGCAGATCT
>JAYSUN010000511.1:0-9798 GCA_043719045.1 Hyphomicrobiaceae bacterium
GGCCCATGCCAAACGCCCAGCCTTGGTACTTGTCTGGATCAAGGCCGCAGGCGGCAATGACTTTCGGATGGACCATGCCGCAGCCAAGGATCTCAAGCCATTGGCCGGGTTTGCCTATCGCCTCCGCACCGACGTCGACTTCGGCTGAGGGTTCGGTGAACGGGAAGTGCGACGCGCGGAAACGCATCTTGACTTGATCGACCTCGAAGAAGGCTTTGCAGAACTCCTCTAAGCACCACTTCATGTGGCCGAAGTGCGTGGTCTCATCGATGACGAGGCCTTCGATTTGGTGGAACATCGGTGTGTGCGTGGCGTCACTGTCCATGCGGTAGACGCGGCCCGGCGCAATAATGCGGATCGGTGGTTTTTGGCTCATCATCGTGCGAATTTGCACGGGACTCGTGTGTGTGCGTAACACCAGCGGCGCTGTAGTGCCGGAACCACTCGACGATGTGTTGGGTGTCTTCAAGTAGAACGTGTCGTGCATCTGTCGTGCGGGATGCTCCGGCGGAATATTGAGCTTGGTGAAGTTCAGATCATCGGTCTCGATATCCGGACCCTCAGCAATTGAGAATCCCATATCCGCGAAGATTTCAGCGATTTCGTCAAAGACTTGGCTGACCGGGTGAATACGTCCTTCGGCTTGCGGCCCCAGCCGAACAGGGAGCGTCACATCCACGCGCTCAGTGGCGAGGCGGGCCGCGATCGAGAGGTCTTCCAAGGCCGATTTGCGCGCCCCGAGAGCATCCTCGACGGCACGCTTCAAAGTGTTGACAGACGCTCCAAATGCCTTGCGATCGTCGGGCGGCATTTTGCCGAGTTGGCCCATCAGTTCGGAGACGCTGCCTTTCTTGGACAGTGTCGAAACCCGTACAACTTCTAGTGTGATCAAATCACCGGCTGCAGCGATCTCAGCCAAGAGTCTGGTTTCGAGAGCTTTCAAGTCAGGTCCGGACATCGCGGGTATCCATAACGGTCGCCACATCAAAGCAGCCGGTCAGGGGGTCCTGGCCGGCTGCTCGTGCATAGTCCAACGAAACTGTCGGTCAAGCGGCCTTGGCAACTTGCCGAGGACCAGCCGCAGCGAGTGCCTGATCGATAATCGCCTTGAAACCAGTCGGGTCTTTGACCGCGATATCGGCGAGGACTTTACGGTCAACTTCGATGCCAGCTTTGCTCAAGGCATGGATGAAGTGGCCATAGGTCAAACCATGTTCGCGGACGGCGGCGTTAATGCGCTGGATCCAAAGTGCGCGAAA
Source organism: Hyphomicrobiaceae bacterium (assembly GCA_043719045.1). Taxonomy (GTDB): domain Bacteria; phylum Pseudomonadota; class Alphaproteobacteria; order Rhizobiales; family Hyphomicrobiaceae; genus JABFRJ01. The sequence continues at coordinate 1,260 of JAYSUN010000511.1, forward strand.
ATTCCGCTTTTTGACTTTGCGATCGCGGTAGTTGTATTGCATCGCCTTTTCGACGGCCTGCTTGGCGATGCGGATGGTATTTTTGCGGCGACCATAATAACCTTTGGCAGCCTTGAGAACTTTTTTGTGCTTGGCGTGGGCAGTTACGCCGCGTTTGACGCGTGCCATGGGGCAACTCCGAGATTCAGAACAAAAAGTGAAAACAATAGCCGATGGCTATCAAGCGGAAGGGTTCAGCGGAAGTACGGCATGTACTTCTTCACAATTTTGGCGTCGCTGTCGTTCAACACCATGGTGCCGCGTGCTGTGCGAATAAACTTCGCATGCCGCTTTATCATGCCGTGACGTTTACCCTGAGCCGCTGCAACGATCTTGCCGGTCCCGGTTACCTTGAAACGCTTTTTAGCGCCACTTTTGGTCTTCAACTTGGGCATTTTGCTCTCCTTCTTGGCCCGGACACCTTGCGGCTGACACGGGAGCGGATGCGCCACCCACTGAAGGATAGCAGACAACCCGCATTTGGTTGTGTTGGCATTACAAAACCGTCACGGCATGCCCTGCCGGACGGCTCACGAGCGGCTTATACGGTGATCAGGGTTTTCGTGCAATGGGCGACTTCTGGGTAAATTCGGGGAACAAATTTTGGTTTCGAGCGCGCAAGAGCTTGGTCGACCGCGCGCTGTGAGCCTAGATTGGAACCCATCATTGATGAGGAGCTAGCGCTATGTCGTCCCTTTACAGCCCTGGTGTTTTGGCAGGCAAACATATTCTTATCACCGGTGGCGGCACGGGGCTTGGTCGTGCAATGGCTGAACAATTCCTCAGGCTCGGCGCCGATATCTCGATCTGTGGTCGCCGCAAAGGCGTGTGCGATGAGACTGCCGCTGCTTTGATGAAAGCTGTTGGCGGCAAAGTCACAAGCTATGGCGTCGATATCCGAAACGCCGCAGCTGTTGAAGACATGGTCGCTGAAATATTTGTGCGAAAGCCGCTCACCGGCCTCGTCAACAATGCCGCCGGAAACTTCATATCGCCCACCGAAGCGTTGTCGCCGCGCGGCTTCGACGCCATTGCAAACATTGTCATGCATGGCACGTTTTATGTCACGCAGGCCGTCGGCAAACGCTGGGTCGCATCCGGTTGGCAGCAGGGTGATCCAATGCGCTCGGTTATCTCGATTATCGTGACTTGGGTGCTTAACGGCGGACCTTACGTGGTCCCATCTGCGATGAGCAAGAGTGCGATCCACACGATGACCATGTCGCTGGCAACGGAGTGGGCGCGCTATGGCATCCGCCTCAATGCCATCGGGCCGGGCGAAATCCCGACCGAGGGCATGAGCCAGCGGCTTAATCCCGGCGAGCAACCAGGCGAGCGTTCGAAGCAGCGCAATCCTATGGGCCGCTCCGGTCAGATGTCCGAATTGCAGAACCTGGCGACGTTCCTGATGTCTGACGGCTGCGATTGGCTGACCGGACAGTCGATCATGATGGACGGCGGCAGCGCGTTGGCTACGGGCGGCAATTTCTTCGAACAGCGCAGTTGGTCCGATGACCAATGGAAGGCCGCGCGCGACAGTATTGAAGGTCAGAACCAAAAAGACCGAAAAGACCGCACCACATGAGGTTAAAAGCGGCTGCATTGCATTTGCCGTAGACGCTCGGCGGATTGTGTCGGCGACGTCTCCAGCCTAAGTCTGCGGCCAGCCTCTGCTTCTGGATTTAACATGTTATGGCCACTCCCCCGGATTCAATCATGCTTGCGGCAGGCGGCACGGGCGGACATTTGTTTCCAGCGTTCGCTTTGGCACAAGAGTTGGCGCGGCGTGAGATCATTGTTGATCTGATCACGGACCTGCGCGGCGACAAGTACGGTGCAGATTTTCCAGCCCGCCAAGTTTATCGGGTGCCGGCGGCTACATTAGCGGGAAAGTCGCCGGTTGCTGTCGCCCAAACCGGTTACACGCTGACACGCGGGACGGCGGCTGCCTTTAAACTGCTCGGTGAGGTCAAACCCAAGGCCGTGATCGGATTCGGAGGATATCCGACGTTCCCGCCGTTGATCGCAGCTAAACTGCGTCGTATCCCGTCCGCGCTGCACGAACAGAATGCGGTTCTTGGCCGGGCCAACAAGATGTTGTCAAAACGCGTTACGGCCATTGCGACCTCATTCGAAGGCGTGGTGGGCATCGACGCATCGCAAGCATCGAAAGTGCGGCTCACCGGCAATCCGGTGCGTGATGTGGTGATCGATTGGTCGCAACGGGCCTATCGTGCGCCACAATCCGGCGGGCCTTACAACATCCTCGTTTTTGGCGGTAGTCAGGGTGCTCGCTATTTCTCGGACAGCGTGCCGATGGCACTTGCGGCCCTGCCCGAGAGCACTCGTCGAAGCTTGTTCGTCACGCAGCAAGCGCGTGAAGAGGATGTCGCACGTGTAGAGATAGCTTACGCTGGCGCTGGTATCCGTGTGCAAGTCGCCGCCTTCTTCAAGAACTTGCCGGAAGAGATGGCCAAGTCACATTTCGTTATCAGCCGTGCAGGTGCATCAACCGTTGCTGAGTTGACCGTCATCGGCAGGCCCGCCATTCTAGTGCCGTTGCCAAACGCCCTCGATAACGATCAGCTATTGAATGCGCGCCGGCTTGAAGCCGCTGAAGCTGGATGGTGTCTTGAGCAGAAGTCGATCACAACTGAGACGCTGACAGCGTCGATCCAGCAGCTGATCAATGACCCGGCACTGCTCGAGCATGTCGCAGCCAACGCCAAGCGCCTCGGTCGACCCGACGCCGTGATCCGTTTAGCTGATCTTGTTGAGGGATTGATGGGGCGACGCGCACTTTGAGACGTGCTGTTCTTTGGTTGCGCGCAAAAAACCAACGGATGATGAACTGCTGCGATCCGGCTGACAGGAGTCAATAGAAGGCGCTGACGACTCGGTCTTTCGATGAGGTTCGAAACCACGTCAGGTGAAGGCATGCAAGTCGATGCGCGGTTGTGCTGTCACTGGAAATGGAAGGCTCGCAAGAGCAATGCAATCAGGCTCGTTCGCCAGCTGCCACAATGGCATCGCCGCCGAGCGCATTGAGTGCAGTTGAGACGATGCTGGCTGCATCGAGCCCTGCCTGCTGGTACATGCGTTCTGGTTTGTCGTGATCGATAAAGGTATCGGGCAATACCATTGGCCGCACCTTCAAGCCGCCATCTAGCTGGCCGGTCACTGCGAGGTGCTGCAGGACGAATGAGCCGAAACCACCAATCGAGCCCTCCTCAATCGTAATCAGGACTTCATGGTGAGAGGCGAGTTGCTTGATCAGTGCTGTATCGAGCGGCTTGGCAAAGCGCGCATCGGCAACCGTTGCCGACAGACCCATTGCGGCCAATTGATCGGCGGCTTTCAAGCATTCCGCCAGACGCGTGCCATAGGACAACAAGGCGACCTTGTTGCCCTCGCGCAGAATGCGGCCGCGACCAATTTCCAGGGGGATGCCAACATCAGGCAATTCAACGCCAACGCCCTCGCCGCGCGGATAGCGAAATGCGCTGGGCCGATCGTCAATGGCAACCGCTGTCGCAACCATGTGCTTGAGTTCGGCTTCATCGGCTGCAGCCATCAAGACGAAACCTGGCAAGCACCCGAGATAGGCGATATCAAAGGATCCGGCATGCGTCGGGCCATCGGCACCCACGAGACCTGCGCGATCCAAAGCAAAGCGGACCGGCAAACGCTGGATGGCAACGTCGTGGACGACCTGATCGTAGCCGCGCTGCAGAAACGTTGAATAAATTGCGGCAAATGGTTTGTAGCCTTCAGTCGCGAGGCCGGCTGCGAAGGTGACGCCGTGTTGTTCGGCAATGCCGACGTCAAAAGTGCGTTCCGGGAACGCCGCGCCAAATAGATCAAGCCCGGTGCCCGAGGGCATCGCGGCCGTGACCGCAACGATTTTAGGATCTTTGCGGGCTTCTTGAATGAGGCTTTCACCGAACACGCGCGTATAGGATGGGGCGTTCGGTTTCGATTTGGCCTGTGCCCCCGTGATCACATTGAAGGTGTTGACTGCGTGATACTTGTCCGACGTGGCCTCGGCCGGCGGGTAGCCTTTGCCCTTCTTGGTTGCGACATGGACCAGGACAGGACCTTGTCTGGCGTCGCGCACGTTCTTCAGCACCGGCAAGAGAACGCTGAGATCATGACCGTCAATCGGGCCGACATAGTAAAAACCGAGTTCCTCAAACAACGTTCCGCCATTCCAATAGGTACGGGTCATTTCCTCGGTGCGGGCTGCCCGTCGCTCCCATTTCTTTGGCAGGTTTCGAGCCAATTGCTTGCCGATCTCACGCAGCTGCAAGTAAGGGCCGCTCGATGTAATGCGGGCGAGGTAGTGGGATAACGCACCGACTGGGGGCGCGATCGACATGTCGTTGTCATTGAGGATGACGATCAACCGTTCGTTGCGCGCGCCGGCATTGTTCATGGCCTCATAGGCCATTCCGGCACTCATGGAGCCGTCGCCGATGACTGCAATGACGTGATTATCGCGGCCGTCGAGGTCGCGGGCCACCGCCATGCCGAGGCCGGCTGAAATTGAAGTCGATGAATGTGCCGCTCCAAACGGGTCGTATTCGCTTTCGGCGCGCTTGGTGAAACCCGACAAGCCATTGGCCTGACGAAGGGTGCGTATTCGGTCGCGACGGCCGGTCAAGATCTTGTGAGGATAAGCTTGATGGCCGACATCCCAGATGATCCTATCCTCCGGCGTGTTGAAGACCCAATGCAGTGCGACGGTCAACTCAACCACGCCGAGGCCCGCGCCCAAATGGCCGCCTGTGACAGACACGGCTGAAATGGTCTCCTGGCGCAACTCGTCGGCGAACTGAACCAAGTCCTTTTCCGGCAGGCGGCGCAAATCGGCAGGAGCATGCACCTTGTCAAGAAGGGGCAGCTTGCGTTCGCCATCAGCCATCATCGGCTCCTGTCCGTTCTACACATGCGCAGTTGAACCGCGTCCCAGCACAGAAGCGGCTTGCCGCTTGCGCTGTCCATCTCGTCCCCAGTGCAGCCATATCCCGCAAGCAGCGAAGCAGAGATCAGGACTACAATGAGGCACAACCAAAGACCGCGTATACTGTACGCACGCGCGCTTTAAAACGATCGGTTTTGGCCACGGCGTCCACCTTGATCGTCTGGTACGCCTAACAAGGACCAGCTTGCGTGTCCTGAGGGCCACTCGCCACCGTGGCGGCGTGTCGCGGCAAGTGACATCCCGCAGCGACCATGAACATCAGTTTCAGCGCTCACGAAAAGATGTTGAGCGCGTGAACGGCAATGAATTGTAACTTCGCAGCCTCGGGCACGTAGCTAACATGGCATCGATCCCTCTCTCAGATCGGACCGATGCGTTGGCCCCGGCCGTCGTCGAGCCGTTTCAGGAGTTTCGCCCATGACAACCAAGCTCAAAACGTCAGTCGCCTTTAGCCTCGCAACAGTGTTCGCCGCGTCGGCACTCCTTGCCACAACAGCCGAAGCTCGCAACGGCACCAATCGCGGCGGCGCGAAGAGTCGCGACGGCATGATGCGGCTCGGTGCGCCCAACCAGAACAATCGCTCAACCGCTGCCAACCTTGCCGGTTGCAAGTTCTGCACTGGCGACCAAGTTCGCGACTTCTACTTAGAACGCGACCGGATCGGCAATGGTTCGGGTGCAGGTCGCTGATCGCTATTTAGTGCCGTTCAGGCGTTTGAGCCCCTCGACGGCTGACGTTTCACCGAGATCGCGGGCGCGCTCATACCAAATGCGCGCCTCTTTACTGTCGGGTGTCATACCCTGAACCGACAGCCCGGCAAGCACCACAGGGTCATATGTCTGGGCTAATTTGAATGCGGCCAATCCGAGGCCTGAATCCGCTGCGCGCAAATAGAACTGCCGCGCTGTCGATATACTACCCTGCGCCAACGATTTGTCGCCTTGCTGCACTAGTTTTTCCAGACGCATGCGCGTTTCGGGCGAGAGAACAGGCGGGGCCACTGCCACAGGTGGTGGCTCCGGTGCAGTGGTCGATGGTGCCAGTCCGGTCGACAAGTCCGGTTTGGATGTCCGATTCGGCCTGCCAGCTGGGACTGGCGGTGCGATGGGTTGCAATGTCAATGTTTCAGCAATCTTAGGAGGTTCCACTGGCGGGCCGACATTCATTTGCCCAATCAGCAGTGCGGTTTTAGCTTCAGCGATCACCGAACCATCGACATTCACGAGACTGACTTGTAGCTCGCTGCGTCCGCTGGCGTCTTTGGGGATGCGGACCTTCAACGCGGCTAGACCGAACAGCGGTACGGCCCAGACCCCGATCGCGACTTGGTAGCCCTCCGTCAGGGACACGCGTTGCGGCAGCCCGCGAATGCGCACGAATGCATTTTTTGGCAGCAGATCGGGCGGGCCGACGCGAATAGCTAGAGGAGAGTCGCTTTGCGGTTCGACCACAAAAACCGAGACAACATCAATCGTTGCGCTTGATTGGGCGATCGCGATCGGCACAAGCAAGATCGCAAAACCAAACGCAAATAGAGCGGTGCAACGGTGCATTCGTGTTCCGTGACGTGTTCCCGTCAATTTGGCCCCCGTCTTTTCGATCTATCTCGGCTTATGCGGACCCCATCGGATGCAACTCTTTGTGGGTTCCAACCACAACCGCGCCATCCGCCATAACCCATCCCCGATACATCCCGAGCGTATTGAATGGCGCCAGAACCCGGCCGCGCATATCGACCGCCACAAGTCCTGCACCGATGTTGTGGCTGGAAAGTGTTTCAAACACGACAGCGGTAGTGGCCTGCTCCAAGTCGCTGTTGCCATAGATCATCCGGGCGATGACATCATAAGCGGCCGCACACCGGATGAAGATCTCGCCTTGGCCCGTGCCTGAGACGGCCGCGGCGCCGTTTTTGGCATAAGTGCCGGCCCCTATGATCGGGCTGTCGCCGACGCGTCCCACGGGCTTGTTGTTGAAACCTCCAGTTGATGTTGCAGCCGCCAGATTTCCCTCGCTGTCCAATGCCACGGCACCGACCGTCCCGTGTTTTTCAGCTTCACTGGCAGAGGCAGCCGTGCCTTTGGCTGCGTGTGCCTTCAAGCTGGCCAACGCTTGCACGCGACGCTGCGTTGTGAAGTACGCATTGTCGACCATCGCCAGGCCCTGCGTTGCCGCAAGGCTATCGGCTGCGGCCCCAGCCAACAACACCGAAGACGAATGATCCATGACTGCGCGGGCGGCCAGGATCGGATTGCGGACGCGACGCACGCCACAGACGGCGCCGGCTTTAAGAGTTGCGCCGTCCATGATCGACGCATCGAGTTCATGGGTGCTTTCGGCGGTCAGTGCTGCGCCATAGCCCGCGTTGAAATGAACGCTGTCTTCCATCACCAGGACTGCGGCTTGAACGGCATCGAGACTTGTCCCGCCACGCTGCAGGATTTTCCAACCCGCACGTAAGGCATCCGCCAGATGCTGGCGTGACTCGGTCCAATCAGATTCACTCAACAGTGACCGGTCCAGTGTCCCGCAGCCACCGTGAATTCCAATTGCCAGAGGTGCCATAGAAACATTCCTTGTTTGCGACCAGGACGACATCGCGATGTGTGATGACTCAAACCAGTTTGCCGCGGGCCGCAACCGGCATCACCTCGACAATCTCGTTGCCGCGCACGGCAATCACTTGGTCGACCATGTTGACGACCACGCAGACGTGGTTCGGAATAACGCGCACGATGTGACCCACGGAAGGGCGGTGATTGCAGCGCGACAAGTCGAGAAAACCGTGTTCCTCGGCAAAGCCTTTGATACGCGCCTCAGGGTGCTCAAGAATCATGCCGTAACCATCGAGGCCGCCACCATCGCTGGTGAGGGTTTTTGAGCCGGAATCAAGAATGCCCCGCTCGGGCCCTGCCCGCGAAACGACCGTGGCAAACACGGACAAAGCGCAATCGTCCCAGGTCGCAACGCCAGCTGCGACCTGCATGCGGTCATTGAAGATATAGGTGCCAGCACGATGCTCCGTGGCGCCCTTGAGCTTGCCGACGTTAGGCAAATTTGGAGAGCCGCCGGTGGAAACGACTTCGGCGGTGAGGCCGAGTGCCCGGACACCTGCGAGAGCTGTATCAAAAAAGGCCTGCGTCTCTGGCCAGCTTTGTTCTGTTGGATAAAACAGAAAGCCTTTGAACGTGAGGCCGGGTGTGGACTTGATGGCTTCGGCAAGTTGAATGGCATCACGCGCGGTTTCGACGCCAGCGCGTTTGCGGCCGGTGTCGCATTCGACGACAACGCCGATCTCATGCTCAGCAAGGCGAGCCGCGGCAGCGTAGGTTTCAAGTGTCGTCGGGTTGTCGGCACAGACCTTGACGTTGGGTAAGCGTCTTACCAATGCACCCAAGCGACTGGCTCTTGCTTCACCAATCAGGTTGTAGCTGATCAGAATGTCGCTGATCCCTGCATCAGCCATGATCTCGGCCTCGCCGAGTTTCTGGCAGGTGATCCCACGGGCGCCGGCC
>JAYSUN010000512.1:0-3454 GCA_043719045.1 Hyphomicrobiaceae bacterium
GCAAGCTAAAATTCTTGAAACGGCCTTAGCCACTTTGAGCGCTTCGCTGCAACAAAATGAGGAATTGCGCGGGCGGCTCCAGCAATCAAACGAGAAGACCGCCGAAGTTAACGAACGAACGCTGCAACGAATTGGGGCTGATCTCCATGACGGGCCCGCTCAGCTTTTAACTTATTCACTGCTTCGCATCGGAAAGTTTGCGCCAATCATCCGCAGCGCGGGCGGCAAAAAGGGAACTGACGAGTTAGAACAGATGCGCGTCGCCTTAACCGACACGCTGACCGAGCTTCGCAATATTTCGCGTGGGCTATCGTTGCCTCAACTCGGCTCCGAGACGCTGAATGATACCATTGCCTTGGCCGTTACGCTGCATCAAGAACAGACCGGCACAAAGGTCGGCATCGAGACGCGTGGCTTGCCAAGTGATGTCGCGCAAGCACTTAAAGTCTGCGTCTATAGGGTGGTACAAGAATCACTGTCGAACGCCTACAAGCACGGCCAGGGCGCGCAACAGAGCGTGGCGGCCTATCTGGACAAACAGCTTGTCGTTGAGATCTCTGACAAAGGGCCGGGATTTGAGCCGGTAAACGTCAGCAAAGATGGCCTGGGGCTGACGGGTATGCGTGCACGCGTCGAGGCTCTGGGCGGAACACTGGCGATCGTTTCGACGCTTGGGCATGGGACTAAAATCGCGATCCGGATCGATGCAGAGAAATAACAAGATAGGGGCTAAGGCCATGACCAAGAAGTCTAGGGTTGTGGTTGTCGATGATCATCCTGTGGTTCGCCGGGGAATTGCCGCGACGTTTGCCGACGAGGCTGACTTCGAAGTCGTTGGCGAAGGAGCGTCCGCCGATGACGCGATCAAACTGGCTCACGACAAACGGCCAGACCTTATTTTGCTCGACGTGACCATGCCCGGCGGCGGCGTCGAAGCGGCAGGCTCGATAGCAAAATCGCGATCAGAAACATCGATACTCATGTTGTCGATCCGCGAAGATCTGACAACGGTTCGGGCAGCACTTCGGGCTGGCGCGCATGGCTACATTTCCAAGGGCGTTTCAGGCGACGACCTGGTCGCTTCCGCGCGCCGCGTCTTGGCCGGTGAGCGCTATGTCAGCCCGGAGCTGGGCGCCCGCCTTATTGCTGAAGATGTTCCTGGTCACCTCGAAGACGCTTCAAGCCGTGTCACGCTCAGAGCGGCTCTCACACAGCGCGAGCGCCAAGTTTTCGATCTGCTCGGAGAGGGTCTCAGCAACCAAGAGATCGCCGATCGCGTGGGGCTGACTGAAAATACGATTAAACACTATATGACGCCGTTGCTGCATAAACTTGGCGTGCGCAACCGCACCGGAGCAGCGCTTCTTGCGCGCAAACGCACCGCCTTTTCTGGCGAAGCCTGAGGCGTTAAGAACTAAGAACCTAGTGAGTCTGTCAAATAACCAGACCATAGTCTGATTTCTTTCCTCAAAAAATATAATACTTTAGTGTTTATCAGGGATTAGACGCTGCGCTGGCACGCCGATGCCCGGTCAATACTCTAAGGCAAGTCCTGCCATCACCGCCCGTTTGAAACTCTGTTTCAGCCCACTGATCAGCTTGCGGCATCTGTCCGTGAGTAGCGAGCAGCCGTGTGTTTTTTTGAGGAGTCGCCCCCCAATGCTAAAGTCAACGATGCTCACCGCAGAGCCGACTGAACGCGATGCAGCGCCGGGGGCGATTAGAGGCGGCGACTGCGATCTGATCGCACAGACCCTCCATACCCAGCCCGTGCGCGAGTTGGATGATCGATCGTCCAATGGCGTATGGAAGCCCTCAAGCTATGTGATCTGGGTCTATCCTCCCGATGCCCCGCCCCCAAATTCCCGGCTTCCAAGTGCCCGGCGTGCAGGTCATTGCCACTGACCTCCAGGCTACCGGCCAACAATCTGAATTCAACAGCCAATTGATCAACTGCAATTTAAGTGTGGAGTTGCCGTCATGACCACCCAATATAAGCTCAAGCCTTTCGTCCTCAATGGCAGCGACCTGAAGTTCATTCTTGATCAGGTCAGCTTCAACCCGCTGTTTGATGCGCAGGGCAATGCCGTCGTCAACTGGAATGGCATCACGCCGATCTATGATGGCTTTGGCAACCAGATCGATACGGGCGTGCTGAGCGGCCAGGCCGCAATTGATGTTTTCGGTCCGGGTTATACGTCGGTGACGGCCGCGCAAGGCATCCGCGACGTCACCGGCAATCACAACAATCTGACTGGCGTTCATGCCAACTGGGGCGCGGTTGATCAGCCTTTCCTGCGCGAAGTCGCCGCCAATTTCACAGGCTATGTGGCGCCGCAGGCAGGCGGCTACTACCTGACCAACAACGGGGGGTTGGATTCAAACCCATACACACTCGCGCTCGATCCGTTCAGCACGACCAGCAGCGACTACACCACTACGGTCAATGCGACTGCAAATGACGGCAATGCCAATACGAGTGATACGCTGACGGCGAGCGGGCTCTATGCGCATCAACAGAATGTCGTCGACTACACGGCGCGCATGGTCTCTCTCACCGTCACAACCGGCGGCGTCACATTCGCGCTCGATGTCGATGGGCACATTGCACACGATACCAATGGCCAAGCGATCGTGACTGACTATGGACTGCTGCAAGATCTTGGGCAAATCGACTACCAGGACCCCTTGAGCGGCGAATACTTCATTGGTCAAGAGAACCCCGGCGTCGCGCCTACGAATAGCTGGTTTGCAATCTTCGGCCAGTTCTTCGACCACGGCCTCGATAAACTCAATTCGGGCGGCCAAGGCACGACAATCAAGATCGCGCTGGCAACAGACGACCCGCTCTATGGCGTGCTTGGGCCCGACGGCCAGCCCGTCACATCCATTACAATCAGCCGCGCCACAATTGCCGGTGCCGATGGCAACGGCGATCCGAACTACATCAACCACACTTCGCCGTTCATCGACCAGAGCCAGACCTACGGCTCTACTGCGCAGATCACCAACTTGCTGCGCGAGTGGATCTCGACTGACAACGGCGGCACCTATCACGCGGGCATAGAACTGTTCGACGGCCACACGTTGGCCGACACGTGGACCCGCAAATACGCGTCCGACGGTCCCAACGGCGTTGAAACGAACCAAACTCTGCCGACACTCGGAGAACTGCGCGACCATGTTCTCGATACCAACCGCGCCGAACTCACGTGGGAAGACGTTTTGAACTTCCGCAATCGCGGTGAAGCGGGGCAACTCACGAGCGGAAACTCCGGGCAGGCTCTCCTACTGGATATGAATCCGCGCTTTGACGCAGCCCACCTCGACTCCGACCGCGACATTCATGGCACATCGGTCGATGCGCTCGTTGATGCAGCCGTTCTAACGCTCGCTAGCGCCACGCCACCAGGTTTTAGCTTCGGGCGTACCGGACTGGATGGCACCTCGGGTG
>JAYSUN010000513.1:0-9781 GCA_043719045.1 Hyphomicrobiaceae bacterium
AACGGCCAAGCGCTGAACACGCATGCTCAGAACCGATTCCAGTCCCAATCGAAGCCATATCAAAAGTCAAACGCAGCGAGCCCCGCATGACCAGCATCCACTCCAACCTCGACGCTGACGGTATTTTGACACTGACATGGGACATGCCCGGCCGCTCGATGAACGTCCTCTCGGGCGACAGCATCAGCGAGTTTGAGGCAGCGATCAACAAAGCGGTAGCGGACCCGGCCATCAAGGGAATCGTTGTCACGTCTGGAAAGCCCGCATTTATTGCCGGTGCCGACCTCACGATGATGGAGAGCGACTCGGCAGGCACGGCCAAACGCACCCAAGAGCAGGCGATGAAAACCAGCTACGACGCCATGATGCGTTTGAACAAAATGATGCGCACCATGGAGACCGGCAAGAAACCGTTCGTCGCTGCCATCAATGGAACCGCGCTGGGCGGGGGCTTAGAGGTCTGCCTGGCCTGTCACTACCGCATCGCAGCCGATGATCCGTCCACGCAACTCGGTCTACCCGAAGCCAAAGTCGGCCTGATGCCCGGCGCCGGAGGGACACAGCGCATGCCCCGTCTGATGGGCATAGCCGCAGCCCTGCCGATGATCCTTGAAGGTAAATCGCTCGATCCGCAAAAGGCTTTACAGGCCGGTCTCATCCACAAAGTGGTCCCGCGTGCCGAACTCCTCAGCGAAGCTAAGGCCTACATTAAGAATGGCGGCGCATCGGTTCAGCCCTGGGACGACAAGAACGCGAAGGTTCCAGGCGGCGGAGTCCAAAGTTCCCTGGGCAAACAGGTGTTTACCGGCGGCAATGCGATGGTCCATGCCAAGACTTATAAAAACTACCCAGCCCAGCTGGCCATCATGTCCGCGGTCTACGAAGGCATGCAGGTGCCCATTGATGCAGCCTTACGCATCGAAGCCCGTTACATGGCTAAAGTCATGGCCGATCCGGCCTCGCGCAACATGATCCGCACGTTGTTCCTCAACATGCAAAAGGCCAACAAGGGCGCCTCGCGGCCGAAAGACATCGCCCCGGCGAGACTGGAAACCATCGGTGTCCTCGGCGCCGGCATGATGGGTGCCGGCATCGCCTATGTCTCGGCGCTGGCCGGCCTCAATGTCATCCTGATCGACCAATCGCAGGACGCGGCCGACAAAGGCAAGGGTTATTCAGCCAAGCTCACCGCCAAAGCCCTTGAGCGCGGCCGCATGACAGCAACCCAATCTGATGCACTGCTTGCAAAAATCACGGCCACCACCAGCTATGACGGCCTCGCTAAAGCCGACATGATCATCGAAGCCGTGTTCGAAGACCGTAACATCAAGGCCGACGTTACCAAAAAGTGCGCCGCCTTTTTGCCACCACACGCAATCTTTGCCTCCAACACATCAACGTTGCCAATCACCGGCCTCGCCGAAGCTTGGGCCAACGCCGGTCGCACGGCCGAAACCTTCATCGGTGTCCACTTCTTCTCGCCTGTCGACAAGATGCAGCTGGTCGAAATCATCAAGGGCAAAACGACGAACGCAACTGCGCTGGCTGCGGCAATGGACTATGTCAAGCGCATCAAGAAAACACCGATTGTTGTCAATGACAGCCGCGGCTTCTACACCAGCCGCGTGTTCGGCACCTACACGCGTGAAGGCATGGAAATGTTGGTGGAGGGCATTAATCCCGCGCTCATTGAGAATGCTGGTCGGATGACGGGCATGCCGATGCCTCCGCTGGCACTGACCGACGAAGTGGCACTCGATCTCGTCTATCAGGTCGGCAAACAAACCGCCAAGGATCTGGGCGCTGCTTACAAGCCGAGCCGGATTGATCCGTTGATCGAGAAAATGGTCGTTGAACTCGGTCGCCTAGGCAAAAAAGTCGGCAAAGGCTTTTACGATTGGCCAGCCGATCCGAAGGGCCAAAAACTATTGTGGGCGGGTCTCGACACGTTGGTGACACGCTCACGCGAGCAACCAGACGTCGAGGAACTCAAAAAGCGCTTTCTCTACCGCCAAGCTCTCGAAGCCGCGCGCTGCTATGAAGAACACGTCGTGACCGACCCGGCCGATGCAGACGTTGGCGCCGTCCTTGGTTGGGGCTTTGCGCCGTGGAGCGGCGGTCCGTTGTCGCTCATCGACACCATGGGAGCCGCGGAGTTTGTGCGCGAGTGCGACCGCATGGCCCAGCAATACGGCGACCGTTTCGCCCCGAACGCCCAACTCCGCGACATGGCTAAATCCGGCAGCACCTTTTACGGTCTCAGTAACCAAGCCGCGGCCTGAACCTGTGACAGCAATCATCAAGCGACTGGCGCCTGGATATCCTGGCCCAGTCGATCTCACCGCTGTCCATAGCGCATCAGAAACAATCCGCCGGATCAGCGCTTGGGCGTCACACCGGGCAGCGGGCGCAACAAGCGCTCGCTGGTACCGAACAACCAGGACATATCCCGCGCGGTTTTGACGAAGCCCTTCCCCTTGTCCGAGATTACGAAACCGCCAGACACGCGCGTCACTGTTCCAGTCGCGGTCTGCTCCTCAAATCGACGGGCAATCTGATGCATGTCCGTCAGGTAGGCTTTTCTGAAAATCTGGTCCATCTCGTCGACGCTGTAAACATGACCCGGTGACTCCGTCATCACACTCAATATGAACACGCTGTTCGACCGATCAAACGTCACGGGCCCGAGCGACATCAAGTTCAGATTAAATCCAAACAGAATAAGGCCAATTGCAACAGCATCACGCATCGTGACGCCCGACCAGTAGCGCCCAATCGCCAGTGTGACAAAGCCACTGATCACCGATGCAAGGATGCACAATACAATGCTTCGATAGAACAAGATCTCAATGCCGCTGAACACACCAAGGCGGAACAACACTACGAGCATCACCGCGCCGAACGCCAAGGCCATCCCATAGATGGCGCCTGCTTCAACGAAAGTCTTGATCGCTGAGGGTACCGTCAGTGAACGAACAGCTCTCACGAGAGAGAAGGGTTGGGCAGAAACTTGTGTCGTCATTGGAGCATCGATCCCACGTTGAAGATGCGAACATTCGCGGACTGATAGATGGTCGGATGCGCATTCAGCCACGCGTTCGGCTGACCCCAGATCGGGTCCATCTTCGTCACCACCAGCACATCGATTCCGTGACTGCGAAGCACGCGCGCGGCTTCGATCTTGGTCATGCCCGTGCTGAACACAGGAATGATCTCAGCCAAACGTTTTTGAATAGCTTCGAGCGAAGCCCCAAGCAGAATGCCATTGTGCAAATCCGCGATACCGACCGGATGCCGGCCATACAGCGCAAAGGCAAATGCGCGAACCACATCCGGGTTATGTTGCACCACATGCCGCATCGGCACGTGGGCATTCATCCACAGCGACGCTTCGCGGAGCTCGTACTGGACCCGAGCGTCATAGTCGATCTTCACGCGTGCCTCGAGTGGATGCCAGAAGCGCAGAAACACAAGGTCATAGACCGTGCCCGTCAAGCCCAGAGCACCAAAGATAATCAGAACACGTGGCACCGATTTGAAGCGCGCAACCACACCAGCCGAAGCTTGCGCCCGCTGCCAGACTGGCATCATCAAATGCGTCAACCACAGGAGCCCAGACAACTGGGCAAACAGCACCACCCGCCAACCAAGGTCGTTATTGCCAATTGTCGAGCGCAGCAGACTGCCGACCAAAATGGCAGCCACAGCACTGATTGTAATCAACTGACCGACATCGGTTGCATGCGCCACCGCGCGCGGCGTTTTCCGCCAGAACAGATAAGCGCCGAGTGCCACGACACCCATTTCCAGAAGATAATTCAGCGGCAGCAAATAAAATCGCAACGCCTCAAGGAGAATCAGCGAGTCGACGCCAAACCGCTCCAGAATATCGCCGATCGAGGCAACCATGCTGAATCGCCGAATGGCAAACTCGATCACAGGTCCGTCGCCAGCGCGGTTCCCCAGGATGTCGATCAGATAAGGTGCAGCCAGCACAAGGCTCACAACGCCCGCGGCAACTAACAAACCAAGCAAGCGATAGCGATGCTGAACCAACAACAACACAGCCCAGGCAGCTGCTGTTGCGACCAATCCGAACGTCACCCAGATTGACAGCCCGGCGGCCGAAGCAAAGCCGGCGCCGGCGCAAAAAATCAAGGCCGCAATCTGACGCTTGTTATTGGTCGCATCCACGGTATGCGCATCGATCAACCACACGAAAGCCATCCAGCTCGCGATCACCGCACACACGTGATGCGGGACCCACACCAGAGAGATGATCCAGCCGACCACCATCTCGTTGTTCCAATTGCTCTGCCCGTCCCAACCTTGCCTTTGCAGGGCCATCAGTACAACACTGATCATCTGCAGCCCAGCCACGGACATGAGGCCAACCAGCAGAGGCGCGATGCTACCCCGGCGTGGCATCCGAAAACCCGCTCTCTCGTAAAGCAACACCGGCAATCCCGCGACGGCAATACCGGTCCAGACAATCAACCCGCCGACTGCTGCGCGCGAATCGGCCAACCCACTTGCCAAGGTTTCAGCCAGCGCTGACGGTACGAAGTAGAAGTAGTAAAAACTGGCGTGCCCCTCGCGAAAGAAAAACGGATCACTCGGCGGCGCGACACCACTATCGACCATAGCCCGCGTAATCGCAGCATGCTTGATGGCATCGGTCGCCAACAGACTCATATGAAGTTGGCCGTTCCATTCGATATCGATCCAAACGGAGACAACTAGCAACATCCACAGCCCAGCCGTCGCCATAACCCCAAGCGTGGGTTGCCAAACGCCGTCGCGACGCATCGCAAATGCGCCCCACACAGCCGTCGCCAACAGGACCGCGATACAGGTTTTCAAGCCAAACCAAATCGATAGATTGGCTGTAATGACCGGCAAGACAGCAAAAGCTGCCAGCATAGCCATGATCAATCGACGGCCAGGTGCGTCATCAACAAAGACTTTGCCGCCGAGGACCCGGGCAATGGCATAGCCGGGCAGAAACAACAACGGCACATACAGCGTGAAGGCCGTGAGCAGACCCGTGACATCAGACAGAGTGAACACGTCGGCACCCCCATGCAAAGCGGCGGGCCGACCGTCTCACGAATCAATTACATGATTGTTAACCGTTCCTGGATCGGCATCGGATGCCTCGAAACCGATCCAGGATCTCACTCAGCTGCATGCCGGGCGGCCTTCTTGGCCCGCGCGAAATTCAACAGATCATCATCGCCACCCGCCTGGATTGGTGCAAAATCCTGATGCGCGATCCACGTGGCTCGAGTCGGCTTGCGGATCTGGTTTGAAACTGCATTGAGCGTCAAATAGACAATCCGACGCGGAAACGGTGTGATGTTCCCGGCCGATCCGTGAACCAAATTGCCATGAAACATCAACATCGATCCGGGCTTACCGACCGGCTGAATAATGCCACCCGCTTTGACCAACGACTCAACTGTATCGTGGTCCAATGTCCACAGCGGATACGCCGTCGTCTGCGTGTCGTGCCCAGCCTTGAGGTTACCGCTGTGCTGTGACCGCGGCACGATCATCAAGGCACCGTTGTACGGAAAAACTTCATCGAGAAAGATCGAGATATTCATGGCCCGCGGCTCGGGCATGCCGTCATCCCGCAGCCAAGTGGCATAGTCCTGATGCCACTGCCAGACGTCGCCGTCGAACTTCACTTTCGCATTGATCTTATACTGGTGCATATAGACCTTTTCGCCGAACACCTGCTCGACCGGTTCGATCATGCGCGGGTGGCGACCTAGAAGCGCAAACGCCTCGTTGAACGTGTGAGCAGCAAATGCCGTCCGAGGTGCACCATTTTTCTCGCGCCAGATTTCCTCTCGGCTCGAGGTCAACACAATTGCCGACTGATCCCGAAGAACCTCGATCTCCTCCTCTGTGAACAGATTTGGCAGGAACAGCCAACCTTCCGTACGGAACTGTTCCATTTGGGCTTCAGTGAGTTTCATGAGGCGTTTCCTTTGTCGCTTTGGTTTCGTTTAGGTACCGGTCGGAGCCTGAACAGCACTCAGTTCAAGTCGGCGAGCAGTGGCCTCGCCGGCACGTGCAGTATGGGACCGTGCAAGGTCCGCAGCTTTGCCAGGCTGCTTCGTCAAAATCGCATCAAGAATGGCGGCGTGTTCATCCCACACCCGCACCCGCGTCTGCGCATCCACAAGCACCAATGCCATCGAGCGCATGAAATGTGGCCACTGCGCTGCAACCGTCTGGCCAAGCGCGATGTTGCCGGACAACTGATAAAGCAGGGAATGAAATGTCACATCGCAACCGACACGGTCTCGCATCGAGGCAGACTTGGCCAAACTTCGTCCGCGGATCAAAGCCTGCGAGCACACCGCCAACGCTGCGCCATCGGCTTGCCCCGCGCGCACGCGGTCTGCAGCCAGTTCCGCAGCCAAGCCGTCCAGTGCAGCACGCACCTGATACAAATCCCGAATGCGTTGCCCATCGATAGGCGCAACCGCAAGTCCTCGCTTGCCGTGTTCCAAGACCAATCCGCGGCGCTTCAAAGCTTGCAAAGCATGGCTGACCGGCTGCCGCGAAACACCAAGCATCGCAGCAACGCTTTCTTGGGTAAGCCGTTGCCCAGCCAGTAGCTGGCCGTCAACGATGGCATCGATCAAGCGGTTCTCCACCTGCTCAATGAGCACCGGCTGAATCTCAAGTTGCGCAATCGCCATATTGCATCCCGTCAATCACGGAAGTCATGCCTACCATGATCGGAATTCGGAATTCAATATTCTTATCTCGCGCAGCAACATAGAGCGTCAAACACAACTGCGCCGCGTCGGGGGCGAACCCGTCGCGGCGCAAATTATCGAACAACAATGGTATCAACCACGCCAGCGGAAATCACCACACGTCCGCCGCAGATCGCGGCGCAAGTCGCGCAGTTCATCGCGCTCATCCTCGTCCAAGTAACCATCCGCAGCAGCGCGGCGTTCGTACCAGCGCAACCGCCAGGCTTTGCGCTGGCACGAGTCGTGATAACGCGCTTCGTAGGGATAGAATTCGCGACGCCAAACTGGAAACGATGGCGGCTGCACGAACACGATTTCGGGACGCCGATGTGGGCGACCTTCCGGGCGATAATCTGGCCGGCGGATCTGGGGACGATAATCCGGACGCTCGCGCTGCACGACCGACGGCGGCAGATTAGGCCGCGCATCGGGCCGTTGCTGCAGCACGTCAGGGCGCAATGGCGCCCGGACCGAAGGTGGTGGCTGCGGACGTGTCACAGGTGGCTGAGGGCGGGCAACTTGCGGCTGCGATGTCGACGGTTGTGTCTGACCGTCGCGCTTCGGCTGGCGCCCGTCCCGACCTTCGCCTCGATCCGGCGCTTGTGCAGCTGCCGGCACAACGGCACCGACAAGGCTCATGACCAACAGGCCAGTCGCAACAACGACACTCTTCATTTCAAAGTCCTCCCAGGGGTCTCACAAAGACGGGCAGACCACTTACAATCCTGCTCGCAGACCGCGCTTGAACTGAAGCTGAACGAAATTTGCTCCGTAGAAACCGAGCACGAAGCCACAGCGCCGCGTCAGAAGCCAGGATGGCAACAGTCAGGGCAGCGGCCCGGCAGAGATGCGCGCATCACCTTTTCGATATGGCCGCCCGAACATGCGCCCTGAGCACCGGTAGCAATTCAGCCTCAAACCAGGGGTGGCGCTTGAGCCAGCCGGAATTGCGCCAAGATGGATGTGGCAACGGAATGCAATTCGGACTGCCAGACCGAGTCAAGATCTGAGCCCAGGCGGCAACGGTCTCCGTGACAGTCGCTGGACAGCCGGAGCCAAGATGCCAACGCTGCGCATACTGCCCAACCAACAATACAAGTTCCACTTGCGGTAACGCCGCAAAGACGTCTGCATGCCAAGTTTTCGCACATTCAGGCCGCGGTGGCAGGTCCGAACCTTTGGCATCAAGGCCCGGAAAGCAAAATCCCATCGGCACAATTGCAACCTGGTTAGCGTCATAGAAATTCACCGCGTTTAGTCCCGTCCAAGCCCTCAAACGGTCACCTGATGGGTCCGTAAAGGGCCGCCCGGACGCATGCACCCGCGTTCCGGGTGCCTGACCACAAATCACCAATCGCGCCGTCGTCGACACTTGCAACACAGGTCTCGGGTCATGCGGCAGCGGCGCTATTTCTGGTTGCTCGCGGCAGATGCGGCAGGCACGGATCCGCCTCTCCAACTCTGACAACACCGGTGTTTTGCACATCTGGAAAGTTGCTCTTGCATATAGTTGACATAAGTCCTTAGTATTGGGCGTACCTGCGCGCGTCAGACGCGCTCATTCCTGGAGCATTCCAGGCCCGAGTGGCGCCGGGCTAAAACGAAGACGGTGCAAGCTGAGTGTGACGGCACGGACAAGGTGCAAGAACACAGCCGGCAACGTCGTCGTGGTGATCCGGGCCAGCCAGCAGGAAGACAGGACGTGACATCACTTACGACAACAGGACATCACTTTCCGGCCCTCGTACTTAACGCCGACTTCCGGCCCCTCAGCTATTATCCACTGTCGCTGTGGAGCTGGCAGGAAACGGTGAAAGCCGTGTTCTTGGATCGCGTCAACATCGTGTCCGAATATGACCGTTATGTGCGCAGCCCAACATCAGAAATGCGGCTACCAAGCGTTGTCGCGCTCAAGACTTATGTGAAGCCCGCTCTATATCCGGCCTTTACCCGCTTCAACGTGTTCTTGCGTGACCGGTTCTCATGCCAGTATTGCGGCTGCAAAAGCGAACTGACGTTCGACCACATGGTGCCCCGCGCTCGCGGCGGTCAAACCAAGTGGGACAATGTCATTACGGCATGTGCACCCTGTAATCTGGCCAAAGGCAGTCTGTCGCTTGAGCAGGCCAGAATGAAGCCGTTTGCCTATCCCTATCGGCCAACGGTATTCGAGCTGCATCGTAACGGCCGCCTGTTCCCGCCCAACTACCTCCATCAGAGTTGGCTCGACTACCTGTACTGGGACACCGAGCTCGATCCCTGAGCGGCTATTGGGTCTGTTCGGCCTGACAGCGACTTCCGTCTTTGCACGATCCTTGCGAAATCGTTTCCAAGCAGCTTGAGCTGTGCCGGAACGAGACGCAGGATCGTCGCAATGTTTGAACGCAATCGGATCGATAGCATTGAGCAGGGCACAACCGCAGTTGTGCTAACATTGGTAGATGGCCGCGAGTTGCACGGCAAAATAACTATGCCAGCAGCACGAAGTGTCATCGACTTCATCAACGGCCCGGCCACCTTCGTTGAATTTGAGCCCTACGATGGCGAAAAGAGCTTAGTTGCCAAGAGTACGGTCGGCGCGGTTCGCGTCACAGCGTCGACCCGCCCCATTAATGTCAATCAACGCCTCCGCGATCTCGATGCGTTCGACCCTTACCAAATTCTGGGCGTTGAACGCGGTGCCGCCTGGGAAGACACCCGCGCCGCTTATCATCGCCTTGCCAAAATCTACCATCCCGATCGTTACGCAACTGCCGAGTTACCCGAGGAAGTCGTCAGCTATCTCTCAGGCATGGCCCGCAGGGTCAACGCCGCGTACGCCGCGCTAGAGGCCAGCTACGCCCAAAAGAAACACCACAACGGCCTACGCCAAACGGCCGTTTACACCACCCCAGGCCGCCCCTGACCGCCACCAACTAACGCAGCATTAACATCAACAGACTAAGGTGCACCTGTAGGACCAGCATGGTCCACTGCATAACTGGAGTGTCGCGTCATGGCTG
>JAYSUN010000514.1:0-3450 GCA_043719045.1 Hyphomicrobiaceae bacterium
ACGCGGATCAGGTCAGCCATGACGCTCCTTGCCTGTTGTTAGCGGGAAGCGGACGCGAAGCCGAGTGCCTGCTCCTGGTGCTGATTGAATTTCGAGCGATCCCCCGAGGGTCTCGACCCGATTGCGTAAGCCTGCCAGACCGATCCTCTCGTTCTGACCGAGCTTTTGTTCGACGCTAAAGCCCTGGCCTTCGTCCTCAACCGTAACTTCGATCGACGCGTTCAAGAGATGCGCACTCAACTTCTGACCTTTGCCGGCTGCGTGGCGGAAGGCGTTGTTGAGGCCCTCTTGAGCAAACCGGAATAAACATATTGTAACCGGCAGCGGCAACCGCGGCGGCAGCGCGGTGACGGCCAACGCGACGGCCGTGCCCGTCGCCCGTTCATGCGCCCGGGCGGCAATGCCCAGCGCATCCGAGGGCGAAATCTTTTGCAATTCTGGAAGAGCGAGGCCCGACGATATGTTGCGGATTTCACGCAGCGCATCGTTGGTCGCCTGACGGATAACGGGCAGCACACTGCCGTTCACAGGTGCGTTGCCACGCGCCTTTTCAGCCGCCTGCACGAGCGGCGTCAGTTCGTCGAGACGCAGCAGCGCCAGCGCCAAATGCTGCGCTGGCCCGTCGTGCAAATCCGAGCTGATACGGCGCAAGAAACGCTCATTGAGGTCTATCCCCCGCCGGTTGGCAAGCTGAAGCTCGTGACGCAAGACAGCATTTCGCTCCGCCAAAATTTCGCCCTGCGTGCGCTGGCTTTCGAGGTCAGACTGGTGCCGCTCCATACGGCGGCTCACACCCATCGCACCGGCAAACATCAGACCGGTCAGAGCCAGCATCAGCCCGCCGGCGATGGGCAGGATATTTTTAGTCGAGCGCTCGAGAATGCCAACCAGATCGCTGGCATCTTTGCGAAATTCGGCAACGGCGACGACGCCGTGTGAATGGGCGGCGCGGACCGGAACGTAGATGGCCAGCGCCGGGTTCGCGGCCGCAGTGTTTGCCGGCTGACCTGTGAATTGACCCGTGACGTGTCCCGCCAGCGCGGCGGCAAAATCGCCAGCAAAGGGCATCTTTCCTACGGCCAGAGATTGCTCACTTGCAAAAATGATCGTGCCGTCCGGCTGCCAGATCGTGGCCGGCTTCAGCGGTTCGCCGGAAAACGCTTGATCCACAACACGCGTGAGGGCCTGCCCATTTGGTGAGGTAGCCTGACCAGTGTTCGTCAGCGCTTTGCCGACCGGCACCATCGTCATTTGCAGCGGCCACGCCAATTGTCCCGCGACGGCTGCAATCACCGCGCTTTCGATGCGGCTTGTAATCCAACTGCTCAACACTGCCGTGCTGCCCAGGAAAACAATAGCCGCCAACGCAGCGAGCTTAGGTGCGAGCAGAGGCACATGGCTTAAAAACACTGCGCGTGCCGGCCATCCGGCAAAGCGATCGGACCATGGTCTGAGCGCCGGACCGACCAAGGCCTCCACACGTGACGCGACTTCTGGACCTAGCATCATCTCTCGCATTCGATAAAAATGTTCCAACGAAATAGGGACTTTATTCATCTTTGTAACCAGCGTTGCAAGCCTTCAGGCGAAAGACCGTTCGGAAAAGTATGACAACCAACACATCAGCAAACGAACGATCCTGCGATTTTCAGAAGCAAGTCCCGTTCCAGAAATTAAGTTTTGCACGCCGGAATTCTGAATCCACCGCCAGCTAAAGCCACGCGAAAAGCGAAGCGCGACGGCTTTCTCTGTCCTCAAGATACTAGCCCAAACTTGGAGTACCCGACATGGCCAGCAGCTTTACCGTTAATCTCGGCGATCTCAACAAGATCCTCGACCAGATCAAGATCGCTGAGCAACATGCCGGCAATCAGGATCAGAACGCCGGCGCGGTAAACGTGGCCGGCCAGAACTTGGTTGACGTTATCGGACAGGATGCGGCTTTGCTGCCGCTGGGTCTGCGCACAGTCAGCGGCGTCTACAATCATTTGCTGCCTGGCCAAGAAAACATCGGCGCTGCCGACCAGCCTTTCCCGCGCCTGCTGACACCGGAACTGCGCACCGGCAGCGGCGGCACGGTCGACTTTAACGGCCCGTCGACCCCCGGCGGGACATTTACGCCCGCCAACGGCGTCAACTATGGAACGGGCGGCAGTGTGGTTGATACCCAACCGCGTACCATTTCGAACCTGATCGTCGACCAGTCCATCAACAATCCGGCCGCCGTCGAGGCCTGGTTCAATAACCCGCTGACCGCTGACGCCTTCGCACTGGCGCATCCGCTTACGCCGATTCCGATCCGCCCTGGCCAGATTCCGGGCACCGGCGAACGCATAGTCGATGACACCGACCTCTCGGTTATCGGCAACCAGTCCCCCGACATCGGCCTATCACCGCAGTTCAACGGATTCATGACGTTTTTCGGTCAGTTCTTCGACCACGGCCTCGATCTTGTGCCCAAAGGCGGCAACGGCACCGTATTCATCCCTCTGCAGCCCGATGATCCGCTCTACAGCACGGCACCGAATGCAGCAAATTTCATGGTGCTGACGCGCGCTCAGCCCAACGCGATCAACATCACGACCCCGTTCATCGACCAGAACCAGACCTACACATCGCATGCCTCGCATCAAGTGTTCCTGCGCGAGTACGTAATGAACGACGCCGGGCAGCCCATTGCGACGGGGCGTCTTCTTACGGGCGCCAACGGCGGCTTGCCGACCTGGGCCGAAGTTAAGGCGCAGGCTGCTCAATTCCTCGGTGTCCAACTCGTCGACGCCGACGTGTTGAAAGTACCCCTGCTCGCAACCGACGAATACGGGCGCTTCATTCGCGGACCGAACGGCTTTGTGCAGATCGTGACGAACACGATCAACGGGCCGGTGCTCGTCGAGGCCAACCCGGCCAACGGGGGTACGCTGCTGCCCTCGAACGTGGTGTCGGCAGGCACGGCGTTCCTCGACGACATTGCGCACGCTGCGGTTCCCAAAGCAGGCAATACCCTGCTGACAGCGGACGGCGACAATTTAGTAGGCGGGTCGTTGGATACGCCCGCTTCTGGCACCTATGACAACGAACTTCTCGACCAGCACTTCATCACAGGTGATGGGCGTGGAAATGAGAACATCGGCCTGATCACGGTCCACACCGTTTTCCACAACGAGCATGATCGCCTGGTTGAAGCGAACAAGGACACGATTATCGCCTCTGGCGACGTGGCCGTGATCAACGAATGGCTGCAAACCGGTGCCACCCACCAGATTTCGCAAGCTAATCTCAACGCCATCAACGCCCTCAATCCAGCCGCCAAGGCTGTCGCCATCGACGCCCTGGATTGGAACGGCGAACGCCTGTTCCAGGCCGCCCGTTTCGTCACCGAAATGCAATACCAGCATCTCGTGTTCGAAGAATTCGCGCGTAAGGTCCAGCCCAACGTCGACCCGTTCGTCT
>JAYSUN010000515.1:0-9757 GCA_043719045.1 Hyphomicrobiaceae bacterium
TGCAATGGCCCTTGAATGCGCCACATCGCGTGGAAAACGAGGACTGTCTGAACGTGTCGATGACCATTTCTTTTGCCACCGATGAGATCAAACGATCCCAGACAGTCAATCTCGCCAACGGTATTCTGCGCCACCGCTTTGGTATCAAGCGTCCAAGCCGCTCGCTGTCGGGAGTTTCGTATTGGACCAAACTCGCGCTCCAAAAGGCATTGCGTGATACCCAATGGGTCAAAACCGAACGCGCGGCCCGCCGCAAGATTGCGTTCAAGCTGGACCCAACGAACCTCGGCGAGATTCGTGACATTATCCCGCAAGCCGCAGAGTAACGTGTGTGACCGAACCCTTGTCGTACAAGATATCGGTTGCGACCAATTGGGAAACGGTAGCTGGTGAGTGGCAGCAGCTGATCCCAGGCTGCGTCGCGACCCCATTCCAACAGTTTGATTGGCTCGACGCTTGGTATCGCACACTTGGTGCGCAATCCGATACGACGCCTGTGCTGGTGAAAGTCACGGCCGGTGAAAGCGGCATGCTCGTCATGCTGTTGCCACTCGTGATCAACCAGCGCGGCAGGTCGCGAGTTTTGCAGTTTGCCGACCAGAACTTGACCGATTTCAATGCGCCGATCCTGGGATCAATTGAGATTTCAGTCGAGAGTGAAGCACCTCTATGGCGCATGATCATTGCAGCGTTACCATGTTGCGACGCGGTCGAGATTCGCAAGATGCCACGAGCCATCTGCGGCCGTCGCAATCCTCTCGCAAGCGTTCGGGGCGCCGCCACGAGTTCCGTTACAGGTAACGTGATCGACTTCCCAGGTAGCTGGGCAGACTATCATCAGAGCATCGAGCGGCGGGTCCGCATGGAACTGGAGCGCAACTGGCGCGTGCTCCGGCGTGAACCCACCGCGAAATTCGTGCGCATTCACGATGTCGACGAAGCCCTGGCAGCCATCGCCACCATGGACCAGCAACAGCGGCTGAGGCTGACGGAGATCGGTTCGAAATTTGGTTTGGATCAGCCCGTTCAGGCAGCCTTCTACCGCCAGAATCTGGCTCGCCGTCTGGCGGAAAGTTCGGTGATAGTTACAAGCCTCCAGACCGGCGGCCAGACGATCGCAGTTCTCTACGCCATCTCCGACACCAGAACCGCGATTGTCCTACGCATTTCGCACGCTGGCAAATCGTGGTCCAAACTGTCACCAGGCCGGTTGATCGTGCACGGCACCCTTGAAGCCCTGCATAACGCTGGTTTTGCGGCCGTTGATCTTTCGGTTGGCGAGTACGACTACAAGCGCCGCTTTGGCGTGGTGCCGACGCCGATGACAGACCTTGTTGCTGCCCTGTCTTGGCGTGGACAAGCGGCTGCCGCACGCCACTGGGCTGTGGCTAAACTCCGCGCGCGGCCGGGCCTTGAAAAACGCGTCCGGAAACTTTTGAACCAGATCAGTTCGCTTTCGCGACCATCGACGACCGGCAAAGCGTAGCCCCGCGATAGTCTCACACATATTCTCATTGACCGGTTGCCGCGGCGCACACTAACTCGGATGATCTCCTCCGCGACCTTCGCGAGACAGCCGAGGCTACCGTGACCCCTGCCCATTTTGATCACCTTGAAACCCGTTCGTCCGAGGCCCGCGAGATTGCGCAGCTCAGTGCGCTCGCACATTTTGTTCACCGCGCTAAGGATCTGGCGCCCGGTTGGGCGGCGCATCTCGAATCCGTCGATGCTATGGCGCTGACCTCGTGGGAGGCGCTTGCGGCAGTGCCAGTATTGCGCAAACATGCGCTCAAGGAGCTGCAGACTCTGCGCCCCCCCTTTGCCGGCTTCGCGACCGACACGCCCGGCGCCATGGGCCGCATCATGATGTCCCCAGGTCCAATTTTTGAACCCGAAGGGCGCGGTGAAGACTGGTGGCGGTCAGCACGTGCGCTGTATGCCGCTGGCGTGCGCCGCGGTGACATCCTGCACAACACATTTGCTTATCACTTGACGCCTGGCGGTTGGCTTCTGGATGCGGGCGCGCGTGCCCTCGGTTGCGCCGTGATCGCCGCTGGTCCTGGCAACACCGAGCAACAGCTCGACGCCATCCACTATTTGCGGCCGACCGTCTACACCGGCGTCCCCGACTACCTCAAAATCCTTCTCGACAAAGCCACTGAAGCCAAGAAGGACGCCTCGTCCATCACCAAGGCTTTGGTCTCCGGCGGTGCCCTGTTCCCCTCATTGCGCGCCGAATACAAGGCGCGTGGCGTTGCGGTCTATCAATGCTACGCGACAGCTGATGTCGGCCTGATCTCATACGAAAGTCCGGCCCCCGATGGCAGCGTCGAAGGCATGATCGTCGATGAAGGCATCATCCTTGAGATTGTCCGTCCCGGCACCGGCGACCCGGTTGCCGCGGGCGAAGTCGGCGAAGTCGTGGTCACTGCCTTCAATCGTGACTACCCGATGATCCGTCTCGCGACCGGCGATTTGTCAGCCATTCTGCCCGGGCAGGCACCCTGTGGCCGCACCAACATCCGGATCAAAGGCTGGCTTGGTCGCGCCGATCAGACCACCAAGGTCAAGGGCATGTTCGTCCACCCTGAGCAGATCGCAGCCCTGGCCAAGCGCCATCCGGAATTGGGGCGCGTTCGCCTCGTTGTCGGCCGCACGGGCGAGCAAGACAGCATGACACTTCGCGCTGAGACTGCAGCCGTGGGTGACGCCGGACTGAAGGCCAAAGTCGGTGAAACGCTCCAGGCTCTCACCAAGCTGAAGGGCGACATCGAGTTCGTCAGCCCCGGGACACTCCCCAACGACGGCAAAGTCATCGCCGACGGCCGCACCTACGGCTGAGACGGTCTGTGTCGCTTGATCCTTGACCCGGTTTGGGCAATTTGTCTCCGCGATGGCCGCGGCATCTGGACTGTTGTATCGAGCGCCCGAACCGTCGACACGTCAATAAGTTCCGTTTTCAAGGCAGACCGCACGCATGACCCGCAACCCGATGACTCCGGCTGCCGAACCACATGTCGCACTATCCATTCCGCCTGCGGATGAAATCAAGACCACCACCTGCTATATGTGCGCCTGCCGTTGTGGCATCCAAGTGCATTTGAAGGACGGCAAAGTCCGCTACATCGACGGCAACCGCGATCACCCGGTCAATCGCGGTGTCATTTGCGGCAAGGGAGCCGCCGGCATCATGCAGCACACTGCGCCGTCACGGCTCCGCGCGCCGCTGCTGCGGGTGGGTGAACGCGGCTCCGGCCAGTTCAAAGAAATCTCCTGGGAGGAAGCGCTGCAAACGGCGACTGGCTGGATGTCGGAGGTCCGCGCCCGAGACCCCAAACGCTTTGCCCTCTTCACCGGCCGCGACCAATCGCAGTCTTTGACCGGTTGGTGGGCCATGCAGTTCGGCACTCCCAACTTCGCGGCCCACGGCGGCTTCTGTTCGGTCAACATGGCGGCCGGCGGGCTCTACACGTTCGGCGGCTCGTTCTGGGAGTTTGGCGAGCCCGATTGGGAGCACACCAAATATTTTCTCCTCTTTGGCGTTGCTGAAGATCACGGCTCGAACCCGATCAAGATCGGCCTCGGTAAACTCAAACAGCGCGGCGCCAAAATCGTTTCGATCAATCCGGTGCGCACCGGCTACAACGCCATTGCCGACGAATGGTTGGGCGTCAAGCCCGGCACCGATGGCTTGCTGGTCGGGGCACTCATCCACGAGATGTTCCGCACCGAGAATGTCGATCTCGATTATCTCGTGCGTTACACCAACGCGGCCTACCTCGTCATCCGCGAGCCCGGCGCCAAAGATGACGGCCTGTTCGCGCGCGACGCTGAAGGCAAAGTCCTCATCTGGGACAAGGCCAGCGCCTCGCTCGCGCACGCAACCCGCATCGACACGTCTCCCGCCTTGGTCGGCGAATACAGCCTTGCTGATGGCCGCAAAGCCGTGCCCGCCTTTCGTTTGCTGGCCGAGCGCTATCTATCAAGCGAATACGCTCCAGACACGGTCGCACAAGAGTGCGGCGTGCCTGCCGACAGCATCCGCCGGATCGCAGCCGAAATCGCAGACGTCGCTTTCAAACAGACTGTCACCCTGCCGATCAAATGGACCGATTGGGCGGGCCGCACGCACGACAGCATTACCGGCCGGCCCGTAGCGATGCATGCCATGCGCGGCATCTCGGCCCACTCCAATGGCTTTCACACGTGCCGCATGATTCATGTCCTGCAGATTCTGCTCGGCACCATCGATGTGCCCGGCGGTTTCCGCTATAAAGCACCGTTCCCAAAGACCGCGCCTCCCGGCAACAAGCCAGCCGGAAAACATGAGCATATCAAGCCAAACACGCCGCTCCCCGGCATGCATTTGGGCTTCGTTCATGGTCCCGAAGACCTGCTGGTTGACGCCGCAGGAAAACCCTCACGGCTGGACAAAGCCTATTCCTGGGATGCGCCGATTGCAGCCCACGGCCTCATGCATATGGCCATCACCAATGCCGGACTCGGTGAGCCCTACCCCATTGATGTGATGTTCCTCTATATGGCCAACATGGCCTGGAACTCGTCGATGAACATTGCCGACACGCTCGGTCATCTGACGGCTAAACATCCAGACGGCAGCTACAAGATCGGCAAGATCATTTACTCAGACGCCTATTCATCCGAGATGGTGGCGTATGCCGACTTGATCCTACCCGACACGACTTACCTCGAACGTTACGATTGCATCTCGCTTCTCGACCGCCCGATCTCAGATCCTGATGGGCCAGCCGATGCCATTCGCCACCCGGTCGTCCAACCTGATCGCAACGTTCGCGGCTTTCAAGACGTGTTGATCGATCTCGGCGGCCGGCTCAAACTGCCGGGCTTTACCAACGCCGATGGCACGCCGAAATTCCCCGGCGGTTATCCTGATTATATCGTCAATCACGAGCGCTCGCCGGGCATCGGCCCGCTGGCCGGCTACCGTGGCAAAGACGGCACCAGCTTCGGCACCGGCGCTGTCAACCCGAAGCAGCTCGAGCAGTATATCGCCAACGGCTCTTTTCATGTCCACCACCTCGACGCCAGCCAACGCTATCTGAAGCACGCCAACAAAGGCTATCTCGACTGGGCAAAATCCGTCGGCTTCGTTGGCAATACCGAGCCGATCATCTTCCAGCTCTATTCCGAAACCCTGCAAAAATTCCGTCTTGCCGCCCGCGGTCATGGCCCCGTGCAGCCGCCCGACAGCCACCGTCGACGCATCGAGCGTTTTTTCGATCCACTGCCGTTCTGGTATGCTCCGTTTGAAGGCACCATGATTGATGATGCCGCGTTCCCGATGCATGCGATCACACAACGCCCGATGGCCATGTACCATTCCTGGGGCTCGCAAAACGCTTGGCTGCGCCAGATCCACGGCGCCAACAAACTTTACATGGCCCGAGACCGCGGCACGACCCTCGGCATCGCTGACGACGATTGGGTCTGGATCACCTCGCAGATCGGCCGCGTCAAATGTCAGGTCAAATTGATGGAAGGCGTCAATCCCGATACCGTCTGGACCTGGAACGCCATCGGCAAGCGGCGTGGCGCCTGGGCCCTCGACACGAACGCGCCCGAGGCCACGCAGGGCTTTCTGTTGAACCACCTTATTGCTGAGCTTCTACCGGCGCGTGAAGGCGGCTATCGCTATTCCAACTCAGACCCCATCACCGGTCAGGCCGCTTGGTACGACCTGCGCGTCCGCGTCGAGAAGGCCCCGGCAGCCGAGACCCATGAAACCTTCCCGAGCTACGAAGCACTGCATTCGCCAGTGGCTCAGACTTCGCCAATGACCAAGGGCGGGCCCGACGTCTTGGACTATGGCCGGAGCTTCAACCGTGAACGGGCTACTTAGGCGTTGTGTTTGGATTGAGTTGGCGTTCCACCGACCCACATCAGTGGCTTGCGTTTTACCAACTCGACGCCTATACGAGCCTTGACGGAGATGTGGCCGAGTGGCTGAAGGCGGCGCTTTGCTAAAGCGTTGTACCCTAACCCGGTACCGTAGGTTCGAATCCTATCGTCTCCGCCACCTACCATCGAAATGCCAGCCGCTTGACCACAGCCTTTCTGCCTATTGAAACAGGCGCCGCAGCCGGCCGATCATGCTGCGCGACTTGTCATCGGCGCGGCTGGACTTTACGCCGCCCGTGGTTCCATCGCGATCGATGTCGGCTGCTCCCGAGTGGGCCGAAACGAGAGACGGGCTTGGGCCGGGAACGGTTTCCGGCGCCGCATTCGCCAAGATCGCAGCTGGACGAGTCATCACCAGAGCACTTGCCGCCGCATCGCCGATGCGTTTCGCGGCCAATTCACGACCCAGGCGGAGATTCGGCGGACGCTTGCGGATGTCGTGGGCATCGGATGCGAGAATGTGGACGCAACCTTCGTCCAGCATCCTCTCTGCCCAATACTTCGGCTGCCGTCCAAACATGCCGGTCAGCGACCCGGCGGTCAGCTGCATCCAGACGCCGCCTCCGACCAGCCGCTTCATGATCTCGTAGTGTGTGCGGATCCAGGTTAACCGCTCTGGGTGGGTTAGAATTGGCACATAGCCCGCGACGACAATGTCGAAGAACAACTCTTCCAGGCGTGGCGGCGCGACGTGATGCGGCGGTTCGACCAGGACATAGCGCGTGTCCGCGATCGACAGCAGACGCCCCGACCGCAAACCTTGGACGAAATCGGGGACGACGTGATTGTCAGCCCCGCAGTACAGTTTCAAAGCCACGGCGCTGTCGTCCAGATCGCGTTGCAGGTCCGTGACGGCAGCCCGAATTGCCGGCCCAGAATTATGATACAGGCCGGGAAGAATATGCGGAGTACACGCCACCGCCGTCACGCCGTCGGCAACGAAGGCACGCGCCATGTCAAGCGCCGCTGCGCGATCGGTTGCACCATCGTCAATGCCCGGTAGAATGTGGCAATGCAAATCAATCACTGTTTGCGCGCGGTCACAGCGCCCCCGGTCTAAAAAACACGTCGCCCAAGCTGGACAACTGGTAGCTGCGACGCGTGCGACCCAAAATGTGTCTGCACCGAGGCACGCGGATGGCAGTCCCCGAAACCCAGTTTCAAATTTTTGCTGTTGATGATTCCAAAATGCGTCTTGGATGTTTTTCAACTTAAGATATATATAATTAAATAAAGCAACCAATAATGGTGTGCACTTATGAATTGCAAACATCGTCGTCATGAACGTCGTCCGCAGGCGTCGGATCACGCTGGCGACGCGGGCGGGATGTGGCGCCGCGGCTTCGGTGCTGTCCTGGAGCGCTTCATCGCGGCAGAACATGTATGCCATCCCCCAAGCACCCCGTCGGGTTGGCAGCCAGCCGCGTGGCCCGCGCATCGGCCATCATGGCTTGGCCGCTACGACTGCATTGAATGCGGGCAGGTCTGGTACGAGACGGGTGGCGCGCCGAAGCTGACTCTCGTATGACAACCGCGGTCTCACGACTTGACCCGCTGTCTGGTCTTGACCTCGCTGTCGACCAACTCCACCTTGCCGACTTCGAACCTGTTTCAAGCCTCGCATGAACTTGCGGAACCGCGGCGCGCATTGCGTCTTTGAACCTTGCCGATGACGTGGTGTCACCGCGTCACGTGGTATTTCGCAGGCGGCGGGGGCACAGTCCAGATCAAGGACACTTGAGCCATGCTATCATTGGCTCAATTCACTTTGGCTCAATTCACTATTGCAGGCATGGAGACGAGTTTATGGTTATTGGCGCAAAGACCACAGAGGCGCCCGAAGTCGGCAGGGCCGTCGAACAACTCAAAGCCAAGATCGAACGACGCCAATTCGTTGTCGGTGTCATCGGACTTGGTTATGTCGGCATCCCGCTTGCGTTGGTCGCTGCACGGGCCGGTTTTCCCGTCCTCGGCTTCGACATTGATGCCAAGCGCGTCGCCCTGCTCAACAAGGGCGAGGCGGTCATCAAGCATATCGAGACAGATGTCCTGACGGCGGCACTGAAAGCGAAGTCCTTCGAGGCGACCGACCAGTTCGAGCGCCTGGACGAACCTGACGCCATCCTGATTGCCGTACCGACACCGCTGACGCGCCATCGCGAGCCGGACTTGTCGTCCGTCGAGCAGACCGCGCAGGCCATTGCCAAGCGCCTGCGGCCGGGTCAACTCGTCGTTCTCGAATCCACCACCTGGCCCGGCACCACCCATGAGGTCGTCCGACCGATCCTGGAACAGAGCGGACTTGTCTGCGGGCGTGACTTTTTTCTCGCATATTCGCCGGAGCGGGAGGACCCCGGCAATCAGCAGTTTGGCACTGCGACGATTCCCAAAGTGGTCGGCGGAGAAGACGCGCAGGCGCTCGAGCTTGCCACGGCACTTTATGGGGCTCTGGTCGTCAAGACGGTGCCGGTTGCTTCGTCAGCGACGGCGGAAGCTGTCAAACTGACGGAGAACATCTTCCGGTCGGTCAACATTGCCCTCGTCAACGAACTCAAGATCATTTTCGACAAGATGGGCATCGATGTGTGGGATGTGATCGAGGCCGCCAAGACCAAGCCGTTCGGCTTCATGCCCTTCTATCCGGGCCCGGGGCTCGGTGGGCACTGCATCCCGATTGATCCGTTCTATCTCACTTGGAAAGCGCGCGAGTTCGACGTCACCACGCGCTTCATCGAATTGGCCGGACAAATCAATACATCGATGCCGCACTTTGTCGTCGAGCGCCTGCGCCTGGCGTTGGACCAACAGCTCAGGCGCGGCTTGAACGGCGCCGAAATTCTGATCGCCGGCATTGCCTACAAGAAGGACGTCGAGGACATCCGGGAAAGCCCGGCGCTGCGGCTGTTCGAACTCATCGAGCACGCTGGCGCGAAGGTCGCTTATCACGATCCGTACGTGCCGCAGATCCCGCCGACGCGCGAGCACGCGACATTGACAGGCCGTCGCTCCGTGCCATGGACTGCCGATCAACTCGCCCGCTACGACGCCGTGCTGATCGTGACCGATCACTCCGAGGTCGACTACGCGCTGCTCGTGCGCCACGCCAAACTGATCGTCGACACCCGCAACGTCTGCGCCAGGGCCGGCCTCAGCGGCACGCATATCGTCAAGGCGTAAACAAATCCAAACGCGCCGGCCATTCGTGGCTTCATGTGACGGTCGGCAATGCAATGCCGACGGTGAGGGTCCCGATTCGACAACCAGTCGGCGCGGTTCGACGCCATGCGCACGCACACGGCGACACGGATTCAACGTAAACTGACGTTGCGTTGACGGTGTCGTGAAATTCTTCTTGCTCAGACCTGGGATTAAATGCTGTTCTCGCGTCAACCGGCACGGCTTTTGCGCTGACACAGCGTTCGATCTGAATCGCCGGAAGCGCTGCACGCCTTTGCATTTCGATCGCGTCCTGAACGGCCTTCGGGCGACAAGTGACTTCGATTTTTATGGCTGCCCCATTCTGGGCCGCGCGTTGGGAGTACCTGATCATGGCAACGTTTACCCTCAATTACACCACCCGCCCCGGCAGCAGTCCGCTCAGTTTGAATGTCCTCACCGGGGTCGTCACCAATGGCTTCACCGGCGCCAGCACAAGCCTCGAAGCGGAACTCGTTTCGCAAGTTCCCGGGTACGTTCCCGGATCTTATAGCGCCGCCACCGATATTTTCATCATCACCGGTACCGGCTTCGTCGACACCATTACCCTCGGCAACGGCGGCGGCACGGTCACGAGTGGCGCGGGCAATGACACGCTGAC
>JAYSUN010000516.1:0-9743 GCA_043719045.1 Hyphomicrobiaceae bacterium
TCTCCGACGCGTTCATTTCGACTTAGACTTGGTGCCGACCGAGACGGTGCCCAAGACCCGCATTCCCAGACTTTCGTCTCAGGAATTTTCTTGAACCTCGACCGCTGGAACCGGGCGAAGACCGCTTCATGGTCGTCTGCCAGCACCGTTGCATCTAACTGGTGGCAAACTAAGGCATAGGATCTGAACGTTCTCTGAATGCTGATTTTCTATTCTGGGGATCATATCTTGGTCGCCAGCAGCAGGTAAAAAAAGCGTCAACCCGCTTGGACGATGGCCAGCAAGCCTTCGCGGTAGGTGGGGTAGAGCAGCTGATAGCCGAGGCCGGTCTTCATCCGCGTGTTCCGGACCCGTTTGCTTTCGCCATAAAAGCTGACGCCCATCGGCGATAACTTTGCGTCACTGAATGGCACTTCCGGTGGCGGAGGCAGGCCGAGCAGTTCCGCCCCATAGGCCACCACGTCCTGCGGCGGTCCCGGTTCATCATCGGTGATGTTGAGCAGTGTGAAACCGGTCGTCCCATGTGTCGCGACCAAGGTCATGGCCGCGTCCAATGCGCCGGCGATATCTTCGACGTGGATGCGGTTGAAGACCTGACCCGGTTTGACGATGCGGCGCGCGGTTCCAGCTCTGAGGTTATCGATGACGCTGCGGCCCCGGCCGTAAATACCGGGTAGCCTGAAGACTTGGACTTTTGTGCCGGTGGCGCGGCCAAAGTCCAGCCATGCCTGTTCCGCCTGGGCCCGTCGAAGCGCGCGTTCCGACGTCGGCTTGATTGGGGTGTCCTCGTCCACCCAACCACCTTGGGCGTCGCCGTAAACTCCGATGGTCGACAGATATCCCAACCATTGCAGGGTTGGTGACGCCGCGAGATCGTCGCGGAAATGCTGCAGCGCCGGACAGCCCTCGAGGCCTGGAGGGATGGAGATCAGGACGTGGGTCGACCCGGCCAGTAGCGCCACAGTTTCGACAGAGCGGACATCGCCTTGGAAGGCCGCAATCGGGATGTTACGATCCGCCGTGGCCTTCGTCCGGGTGCCTGCAATCCTGACATCCGCTCGATCGGACAAACGCTCGGCGAGCACGGACGCTGAGTAGCCAAAACCAAAACAGAATAGTTTCATGGGTGCAGACAGCGTCACGCCTCGTCCTTGAAGTCCATGGTAAAGCCATGTTCGGCTTCGAGCACTTTCACGGCAGCCAAGACGTCAGCAGTCGGCAGAGCCATCAGTGGTGGGCGGACGCGTGCCCAATCCTTGTCGCGGCGATAGTGGCCGATCACGCCTTTGATCAGTGGGATCATGGCGGCGGACTGGAAGACTTTGCGAATCCCCGCGATCTTGGCTTGCAGTGCGTCAGCGTCACCCTTGTTGGTCGTATGAGCGGCATAGACGTTGAAAAGCGCGGCCGCGTTGACGTTGGCGGACGCCGAAATGGTGCCTGCACCTCCAGCCCGCAGGCCGTCGAGCAGATACGCCTCTGAGCCCGGAAAAATCTCCAGGTCCGAATGTTCGTCCAGGAAGGCTTTGGTTTGTGCCCAATCGCCTGACGAGTCTTTCAAACCTGCGATTGTCTCGGGATAGCGTTTGCGCAGGCGCGTCACCAGCGACACGGGAATCCCGACCTGGGCAATGGGCGGGATGTGATAGAGATAGACTTTCAGCCGGTCATCGCCGACTTGCTCGATGACGTCCGAGAAATAGGCAAACAGGCCGTCTTCGCTCGGACTCTTGTAGTAGAAGGGCGGCAGCATCAGCACGCCACCGCAGCCGGCTTCGACCGCGTGCATGGTGAGCGTGGTGGCGTCGGTGACCGAGCACATGCCGGTTCCGGGCAACAGCTTGCTGGCATCGATGCCCGCGTCGACCAACTCCTCCAGCAACTCCATGCGTTCATCGAGGCCAAGAGAGTTGGCCTCGCTGGTGGTCCCAAACGGGGCAAGGCCGGTGCAACCATTACGCATCAACCAATCGGCATGCGCGATGAAGCGATCCGGGTCCGGTGCGCCATCCTCACCAAACGGTGTAACGAGCGGCGCGATGACGCCAGAAAAAATCCGTTTTCCGGCCATCGCCAGATCTCCATTCGTGTCGGTCAAAAACAGCCACCGCACCATGGCCCGACGCGCCGCAGATGGCAACCTGCGCGAATGCAGGCCTGTGAGTTCCGCTTGCAGCCGAACCTAAGACAGCCTGCCGGCCATGCGAATCGGATACGCTGGAAGGAGGCTTACTTTGGAGAGTCGCAAAATGTTGTTTCGCTATACCGCCATCGTCACTCTGTTGATGGTCATCACCTATGTCTGGACCGGCATCCTCGTCGGTAAGGCGCGAGCGACGCATGGCGTGAAAGCACCGGCGACCGAAGGCCCGGATGGCTTTAATCGCGTGTATCGTGCGCATGGGAACACGCTCGAGCAGATGGTGGCGATGCTGCCCG
This sequence comes from Hyphomicrobiaceae bacterium, assembly GCA_043719045.1. Lineage (GTDB taxonomy): Bacteria > Pseudomonadota > Alphaproteobacteria > Rhizobiales > Hyphomicrobiaceae > JABFRJ01. Next base: position 2,440 of record JAYSUN010000516.1, read on the forward strand.
CCTTATGGATCTTTGCCATGACTATTGGCGACCAATGGGCCGGCCTGCTCGGTTTGGTCTGGATCGTTGGTCGCGTGCTTTATGTTCAGGCTTATGCCGCCGCAGCAGATAAGCGCGGCTTTGGCTTTATGGTCAGTTTTATCGCGATGGCCGTGGCGGTTGTTGGCGGTCTTGGCGTGCTGATGACGTCGTTGCTACGTTAAGTTAGGATTGCACAACCCGGCGCCCAATCCGGGATGTGCGCCTTGTCTGTTACGAGGTCGCGACAAAAGTCTAACACCCCCTTGCTTCCGCCATATTGTTGCCGGTCTATCGCAGCACGCGCCAATCAAGTTGGAGGTTTGGCGTGTTGGGCGCTCCGAACCTAAGTTCAGAGCTAACGGGGGCGAGGCGGGCGATGACGAACCTGCTGGCATTGCCCAGTGAAACGGTCCTCGCCGGCGATTACAAGATTCGCCGCGTGCTGGGTGCTGGCGGTTTTGGCATTACCTATCTGGCCGATGAACTCGCGCTGGGCCGGAAGGTCACCGTCAAGGAATATTTTCCGGCCGATTTTGCTGCTCGCATTGATGACGTCGAAGCCGTGCCGCGGTCGAAAAACTCAGCCGCAGACTATAAGTGGGGGCTCGATCGCTTCATCGAAGAGGCGCAGACGCTGGCGCGCTTCGAGCATCCCAACATCGTCCGCGTGTTTCGCTATTTCCGCGAAAATCAGACCGGCTACATGGTGCTGCAGTTCGAGGAAGGCAAAAGCCTCCGCAATTGGCTGAAGGAGTTGGGGCGCGCGCCGCGGCAGGCCGAACTCGATCAGTTCCTGGCGCCGTTACTTGATGCCTTGGAATTGATCCACCGCAGTGACTACCTGCATCGCGATATTGCGCCCGATAACATCATTATCCGCACAGACCGGTCGCCGGTCCTGATCGACTTCGGTTCGGCGCGCGGCGAGATTGCCTCCCAATCCCGTACCGTCAGCGCGCTCGTCAAGCCGGGCTACAGCCCGTACGAGCAATATGCCACCACGACCAGCCAGCAAGGGCCGTGGACGGATATTTATGCGCTGGGAGCGACGCTGTATCAGGCGGTCACTGGCAAGCGGCCGCCGGATAGTCCGTCGCGGATCGTCAAGGACGAGTATGTGTCGGCGCGGGATGCGGCGATCGGCGCGTTCCGTCCGGGATTTTTGGCAGCCATCGATAAGGCGCTCGCGCGCGAACCGAAAGACCGTCCGCAGTCGATTCTGGAATGGCGCGGCCCGTTGTTGGCGCCGCCCGAAAAAGCCATACCGGTCAAGCAACGGCTGGCACTTGGCTTGGGTTTGAAAAAGTCGGAGGCACCGGTCGAGGCGGTGCGCGGCCCGACGGTGGCAGCTCAGCCCCTGCCGCCAGATACACCCCAGCCACAGGGACAATTGCTCGACTACATCGAGAGTCTGAAAGCGCCGGTGGCTGGCGATGCAGGCCCAGGTAAAGGCAGTGCAGGTAAAGCTGCGCCGACGCGATTGAAAACACGGCTGGAGGCGGTGGTGCCGGTCGAGGCATCGGTGGCCCCCGCTGGCAGCGCACGACATGGCATTGGCTATGGCCCGACACCGATGACGCAGAAGGTGCCGGCTGGAAGTTCGCTTGCGCCCGCGCGCCCAGCACCGACGCCTGCAGCGACTGCCGCGATGGCGCCAGTGCCCATGCCGATTCGGAAACGCAAAGGCTCGCTCGCTCATCGCGCGTTGTTTTTTATGCGGCCTCCCTGGCGGGGGTTATTGTTCAAGCTTGGTGTCGGTGTCGGCGTTGCCAGCCTCGCCGTGGCGTATCAAAATCAGCAACCTTCAGCCGTGCAACCTTCAGCCGTGCAACCTTCAGCCGTGCAACCTTCAGCCGTGCAACCTGGGACCCAACGGACAGCGACTGTCAAGCCGACCTCCGGCACGACCGTTGCGGCCTTGACGCCGCCGCCCCAAGCCGACGCGCGACCCGTCATTCAATTGCAGACACACAAAGGCCCGGTGGTCGCGTTGGCGTTTCAGCAGTCCGGACGACGCATTGTGTCGGTCGGGACCGACGCGCAAGTGAAAGTTTCCGAGGCCGATACCGGCATCCTCGCGCGTGCGATTTCGCTGACCACATCGCTCGGCACATCGGCTTCACCCGGGGCGTCGTCGGTGGCGCCAGTTTCGGCATTTTCACCGTTGGTGGCCGCGGCCATGCAGGGGGCACACCTGTTGACTGTGCATGCTGATGGCACAGTGGCCGTCTGGGATATCGAACGCGGTGAGCGCATCGCCTCGACCAAGCGGCTCGATGGCGCGGTGACTGTCGTGACGCCCGCGAGTGAGTCCGATCGCTTTGCAGCTGCAGGCACGGATGGCCACATCGTTTTGTTGGATCGTCGCACCGGTGGCACGCCATTGGTCAGCACCGAGAGCCACAAAGAGACGGTGCGGGCGATGGCATTTGTGCCGGATAAGGGCGGCTTGTTGTCAACCAGCGACGACAAGACCGTTAAATTCTGGGACGCTGAATCGTTGTCGCTGAAACGGACCTACCGAGGTCACAACGGACCAGTGACGGCGGTTGAGGTTGCGCCTGACAATCGCAGCTTTGCCTCAGGTGCCAGTGACGGCCAGGTGCGATTGTGGTCGACCGCCTCACATCGACTGATCCGAACGGTGCGCGCGCATGGGACGCGGATCTCAGCGCTGGGCTATTCGGCGGATGGCGAGATCATCGCGTCGGCCGCCGGTGATGGCACCGTCAAAGTCTGGGACGTCAAACGCGGTCGCGAATTGGCGGCATTCCAAGCCCGCTCTGGTAGCGTTCGTGCCCTTGCCTTCACCGCCGATGGCCGACGACTCGTTACAGCGGGTGAAGACGGCGCGGTCCGTCTGTGGGACGTCAGTGCCGTCAAAGTCGCCAAGAACGATTGATCGTTCTTCGTGCCGGGTCCAGGTCGGATCTCTGGCCGCCGCTGGACTGGCACGGCACGCTACACCGTCCGCAGCAGGCGAGCTGCGAAGAAGCCATCCATGCCAGCCATTGCAGGCTCCGGGCCGAGCGCATGTTGCGGTAAGGTGCGCAGGTGGCCTTCGGCGGTGATGATTTCGTGCGGGAGACCGAGCACGGCGGCATCAAGGCGCGATATTTCAAATGCAGGATTCGCCGCCAGGAAAGCCGCAATCACCTGCTCACCCTCCTCAGGTTCCAGAGAACACGTCGCATACACCAGAGTGCCGCCGGGACGCACAACATGAGCTGCGGCTGCCAGCAATTCGCGCTGCCGCTGTGACATGCGCTGCACTTCGGTCTCGGCTTTCGCACGCAGCAAGTCGGGGTGGCGGCGGATGGTGCCCGTCGCCGAACACGGAGCGTCCAGGAGCACGGCATCAAAAGCGCCGGCGTTGTCGGCCATCAGGCTCCACTCGGCGGCATCGGCCGTAATCGTTTCCGCGGTTAATTTCAGCCGGGTCAGATTGGCGGCCAGCCGCTGCAGACGTTTGGCGGAACTCTCGACCGCCACGACGTTGGCGCCGGCCGCTGCCAATTGTGCGGTCTTGCCGCCCGGGGCTGCACAGAGATCAGCCACGCGTTGGCCGGCGACGTTGCCGAACAAACGAACCGGCAAGGCCGCTGCCGCATCCTGAACCCACCACGCGCCGTCAGCATAGCCGGGCAAATCCTCGATCCGGCCGGCTTCACGCACACGCACAGTTCCGGTTGGCATAACAATGCCGGTGAGTTCCGCGGCCCAATGCGCCGGATCATTTTTGACGCTCAGATCGAGAGCCGCTTCCGACAAGGAGGCGGCGGCCATCATCCGTGCCGTGGTTTCACCATAGTGGGCAGTCCAGCGCTGCCACAGCCACTCCGGGGTATCCAGCCGCACGCCATCGAGGGTTGCCAAAATCGCTTGGCCCTCGGTCGACACTTTACGCAGGACGGCATTGACCAGCTTGTCAAAGCGGCGGCTGGTGTGATCGATGCGCGCGATTTCGACGGCCTGACTGATGGCCGCATGCGGGGGCGTATCGAGAAATAGCAATTGGGCGGCAGTCGTCGTCAGGATCATCATGGTCCGGCCGCTATCGGCCTTGAGCGGCTTTTCCAGAAACCGGGTCACGACCGCTTCAAGCTGGCCTAAGCGGCGCAATGTCGTTGACACCACGAGGCGGGCAAACGCGCGATCCCGGCCTTCCAGTCGTTCCAGATGCAGGCGGGTCACGCCCTCATTGAAAGCTTCATCAAGGGCCCGACCGCGGGTCAGGATCGCATCGATAGCGTAAATCGCAAGGCGGCGTGCGCCTTGTCCGGGCGGGTCCATCGAGCGGACCACGGAATAGTCGACGGTCTGCGGTGGCCGGCTCATGAGCGGGGGCCGCGTGCGTTGCGCTTTGGAAACAGGGTATCATTGACGTTGGTGGGGGGCATACGCGTATCCTGTTGTGCGGCCGTGCTGGCCATCTCGATGGCGATTTGTTCAAGTTCCGCGAGCCGGTTCTCGATGCGCGGGTGTGTAGCAAACAAGCTATCGCCACCGCGCCCGCTGAGTGGGTTTACAATGAACATATGTGCACTGGAACGGTGGGCTTCGGCGCTCGGATTGCGGATCTTGCGGGCGGCATCATTGATTTTGACCAACGCCGACATCAGCCAGCGAGGCTGGCCACAGATCATCGCGCCGAGACGGTCCGCCTGATACTCGCGCGAGCGGCTGATGCCCATCTGAACGAGCATGGCCGAAGCTGGAGCGACAACAACCGCAAAAATGAAGCCGAGCCAACCGAAGCGGCTACCCGTGCCACGGCCGAACAGCGCGCCGAACTGCAGGTATTGGGCGGCCATCGAGATGGCGCCGCCGATCGAGGCTGCCATTGTCATGGTCAACGTGTCGCGATTTTTAATGTGGGCGAGTTCGTGCGCCATGACGCCAGCAACCTCCTCAGGCGTCAGCATTTCGAGCAGGCCCGTCGACGCGGCCACGGTGGCATTTTCCGGATTTCGACCGGTCGCGAAGGCATTCGGTTGCGGGTTGACCATGATCGCGACTTTCGGCGTCGGCAACTCGGCACGCTGGGCGAGGTCTTGGATGATCTCATAAAATTGCCCGCCACTCTGCACATCGACAAGCTGTGCCCCGTGCATGCGCAACACCAATTGATCCGACCGAAACAGGCTGAAGAGGTTCATGCCGAGCGCGACGATGAAGGCGATCCCCATGCCAAAGGGGCCGCCGAGGACATAACCCATGGCAACGAAGATCAGCGTCAACACGCAGAGCAGGACAAACGTGCGCGAATAGTTCAACGGCATGGCCACCTCCAGATAACGGGCTGCGCCATTGGGTGCCCGTCGCTGCGACTAAAGTACGTCGCTGCGACTAAAGTAAGCGCCCTCGCCCGGATAATCCAGTCTCGGCCAAGTCGCCGCCAAGTCGCCGAGGCTAACCAGTTCAGCAACGGAATCGTGGCAGGATGCGTCCACGCAAAAGGCATGCTATCTTGCTGCCGCTACAACACGGGGCAAGATGGCGAGCGTTGAACACCAGGTGCGCGACGGAGTGGAAGATGAAGTCTCGTCCGCCCGTCCGCTTCCGCGGCTGGTGGCCAGGGATGCCAACCGGCGATATTTGTCGGGCGTGATCGGCAATCTGTTGGCACGGCCATGGCTTGATCGGCTGACACTGTTCGGCTTGAAACGCGGATTTTTCCCGTTGTCTCGCCTGTGGGCTGCAGCCGGAGTTGCCGATGGCTCGACCGACGCCTTTTGGGAGGCCTCGGGCATGCCGCGCCGCCACGAGCATCGCGATCGGCTCGCAGGTATCCTGGCCCGCTTTGACGAGGCCAATGTCACCGCGCTTGCAACCGATGCCGCCTGGAACCGCATCTTCTTCGGCCGCGACGAGACCAGCATCGCGGCCCGCGTCGCCATTGAGACGGCGCGCCACAATCGCCGCGACAGCCTCAATAGAACCCGCGGGCTGTTCTGGCCTCTGCTGTCAAGGCAGACGCCACGGGTGCGTCTCAAAATCGTCACCCCGGCCGAGGTTGCTGCTCAATTCGATACGTCACGCGACACGGATGCGATGTTCGCGGCCCCCGACGCGATGCCCGCCATCCAAGTCTCGCATCCCGTCCCTGGTGTAGGTGGCATCGATCACTGGCTGCGCTTCAAGAGCCCGTCGGAACGGATCGGCGATTTCTGCATCGCGCGTGTGCATACGCCGGAGGGCATCGCCAATCCTCCAACGGTGATCCTGGGTCATGGCATCTGTGTTGAGTTCGATCACTGGCACGGACTGATCGACGAAACTCAGGCACTGCTCGCCCGTGGCATCCGCGTTATCCGCCCGGAGGCACCTTGGCATGGCCGCCGCACGCCACCGGGATGTTACGGCGGCGAGCGCGCGATCGGCACCTTCCCGACGGGCATGCTTGATTTGATGGTCGCGGCGATCCGCGAGTGGTCGGTGTTGGCGGATTGGGCGCGTAAAACCTCGACAGGGCCGTTGGGCTTTGCAGGTACCAGCCTTGGTGCCCTGACGGCACAGCTGGCGGCTTCCGTCTCACACGATTGGCCTGAAAGGTTGAAACCCGAGGCGCTGTATTTGATCACCCACGCCGGCAATATGTCAGAAGGCATGATGTCGGGTGCTGTGTCGACTTTGTTTGCGAGCCCAACGCATGCGATTCGTGCCGGTTGGACGCCAGACCTGGTGCGCCGTCACACCGCGATGATCGACCCTGTGCGCCCGCCGGTTATGCCGGCAAGTCGGATTGTCAGTGTGCTCGGCGCACGTGATGTCATTACCCCGTTCAACGGCGGCGAGAACTTGGTTCGGCGCTGGGCAATTCCAAGCAACAACGTGTTCATTTCAGACAACGGGCATTTTACGATTCCCATGCGGCTGCTGCGCGTCACCACGCCAACCGAGCGGTTTGCCGAGATCTTGAATAGTCTTGGCGGGCGGTAGAGGCGGCGCAGCACAGCGCTTTTGCCATCTTCGGGCGCACAGCGCTCATCACGCCTGCCGCCATGGGAACAGCCAGCTATTCAGCCATTTAAACAGAAAATCAGACAAGAGGCCGATCAGGCCGATGATGATGATACCGAAAATCATCTGACCGGTTGCCAGGAGCGCCTGGCTTTCGATGATCATGTGGCCGATGCCGGCGGAGGAGCCGATCAGTTCGGCGACGATGACATAGGTCCAGGCCCAGCCCAGGACGAGGCGGAGGATTTCGGCGATCTCGGGCGCGTTCATCGGCATCATGACGCGACGGACGACCCCGCCGTCACCGGCACCTAGTGTGT
>JAYSUN010000517.1:0-9698 GCA_043719045.1 Hyphomicrobiaceae bacterium
GGCACTCCCAGGCTACCAGATCGTATCTGGCCCTATAAATCGTCTCCCGCAAAATCGTCGTATCGGCGCCGAAGTCTAATCTCAGGACCACAATGTCAAAACCCGCGCTCCTCCAAACCGGCCCGATGATGCCCCTCATTGAGGCGGGGACGGCTCAATCGTATGCGATTCATAAGCTGCACGAGGCCAAGGATCGGGAAGCACTCTTGGCGAAGATTGCCGCTGACGTTGTCGCCATCACCACGGGCGGGCATACCGGCACGAAGACCGATGCGGCCCTGATGGCGCGGATGCCGAAGTTGCGCGTCATCGGTAATTTCGGTGTCGGCTACGATTCCATCGACGTGGTCACAGCCGCCAAGCGCAACATCATCGTCACCAACACACCCGACGTGCTGTCTGAGGAGGTCGCTGATACCGCTCTCGGCTTGATGTTGATGACGATCCGCGAACTCGGTCAGGCTGAACAGTATCTCCGCGCGGGACGCTGGTTCAAGGAGGGTGACTACCGACTGACGCCAGCGTCTCTCCGCGGAAGTACGCTCGGCATGGTCGGTATGGGCCGCATTGGTCAAGCCATCGCGACGCGGGCCGCAGCGTTCGGCATGCCCATCGTCTACTTCAGCCGCTCGAAAAAGGCTGAGGTCGCCTATCCCTACTATGACAATCTGGTGGCGATGGCCAAGGCAGTCGATATTCTGATGGTCATCACGCCGGGCGGTCCCAGTACGAAGAACATGATCAATGCCGAAGTCCTGAAGGCGCTGGGCCCCAAGGGTACCCTAATCAATATGGCGCGCGGCACAGTCGTCGACGAGCCAGCCCTGCTCGCAGCCCTGAAGGCGCGGACAATCCATTCAGCAGGTCTCGATGTGTACTGGAACGAGCCGAACCTCGATGCGGCGTTTCTGACGCTCGACAATGCCACGTTGCTGCCACATGTCGGCTCGGCGTCCGAGCACACCCGCGAGCTGATGGGCCAAATGGTCGTCGATAATCTGGCGGCTTTTGTTGCCGGCAAACCGCCTGTGTCGCCAGTGCCCGAAACGCCGTTCAAAGGCTGGTAACACTAAGCCCGCACAAAGACTGCCTTGTGCGCTCGTGTGGCGTCGCGCCTTGGTTGATCGGTGTTCCGGCTCGACTGGTCTCAACCAAGGCACGATGAACGCCACACTCAGCCCATGCTTTTGCTCGTGGCCCTATTGTCGCGCCAAAATTGAAAGAAGTCGCGGCCATTCAGCAATTTTGGCGCGACGGGCCACTAGGGCGCGCGTATCATAATTCGCACAAGTCAGTGTGTGTGCGGATTGGTATCAGAACTGTTCCGGTCCAGTATCATTTGCTTGACCCCACGGCCAACCTCCGCCGCCTCATTCTTCGCCGGTCGAGCGCTTGTTGGCGTCGAGCCATTCCTGGGCGCCGGCAAAGCGCGTCCAGCCCGGCAACGGCGCTGCAAAGTTGACTTCCTTCCACTTCGGATGGCGCGGTGATTTTTGGAAGTTGGCCAGATTCTGGAAAAGTTGCTCGGTGAATGCGACCGTGCGGCGATAGCGATCATTGCCACGATCCCAGTTGAATACGGCGAGCACTGCACCAACGGCGATGGTCTCGACGCGTTGCCCCTCCGGAATCAAGTTCGGATAGTCCTTGCTGTCGAGCCGCGCCGGCAGATAATCGTTCTCAAGTTCGCGCCTGTAAGGCACCGATAGCAGCTTGTATGCTGGGTCTTTGGTCAAACGAGCAATCGCCGTCGCCGGCCTCCCGGCCACGAACAGAGTTGCTGCGATCTGGCCCGACTTGACTTGGTCCAAGCCGTCGTTCTGCGGCACATTCACCTCGTCAACTTTAAGTTTGAGCAGATTGAAGATGATCCTGGCCGAGAACTGTGTGCCCGAGCCCTGTTCGGCAAAGTTGACCTTCTTGCCGACGAGATCCTCCAACTTGTCGATGCCCGGACCGGCAACAATGTGAAACTCTTCATTGTAGAGCTTGGTAATGTAGACGAGGCGACGTTGGATATCGCGTCCAAGCTCGCCGCTGTCGCTGAAATAGCGCATCACGTCGGACTGCACGATGCCCATATCAACGCCGCGCAAATGCAAGATGTCCTTCACGTTCTGAACGCTGCCCTTGCCGAGCATGGTCATGATGCGCATGCCGCCTTCCGGCTTATCCATAACGCTCGACATGTCATGAGCGAACTGGATGTACGTTCCCGACGGTGAGCCCGTGATGATCGACACCGTATTCGCGTTCATCCGTTGGCGCAGCACTTCGGGCGAGACCGTCTGCGCCTGAGCGGCCATCGCCGTATAGCCGCTGACCGTCGCGGCCAGTCCCATCGCGAGGCGCCAGTGCCGCAGCCTCCGGTTTGATTTCAGCATACGCAGTACTCCCCAAAAAGTGACACGGATCGGCACGGCCTGATCCCCCAATGATCATCTCGACGGATCGCACGACTGACGTTTTGTCAGATAAGCCTGTGCGATGACGCCGTTCAGTCCAGGCGACAGTTCAATTAATCCTTCCACGGTGAGACGCAACAGCAATACGACAGCTCAATTGAAGTGCCAGCAGGTCGGCTCGCGCCCCCAGCACGGCACCTAGGGGCGCGCCATCGCCTGCAAGCGTTCTGCCAAGCCTTTGACGCCAAGCTTGTCCGCCCGCTCGTACCAGGCCCTGGCCTGAGCCTTGTCTGGTCTGATGCCAAAAATTGGGCGGGACGGGTCCGCCAGTGTTTCGGGATCGAAGGTCATCGCCATTTCGAGGGCAGCGGCGGCGATGTCTGCATCCGCTGCGCGCTCAAAGAATAGTCTTGCGGCAGCGACATCACCCTGCGTCATGCTTTGGCGGCCGCGGGTCAGATAGCGCATGGCTTCAGTGGCGGGTGCAGCCGGGACCTGCACACCGGCCAGAATGCGCGGCAAAACGACTTGCGCAGGTCCAATGGCTGGGAGTGACGCCGGGGCGACACCGGTTGCGGCCGGCGAAGCCACCGTTGGTGGTACCACTGCTGCGACCTGGGCTGATGGCTGCGCAACGGCAGGCGCCGCCGTGACAGCTGCGATCGGCGGCGCGATTGGCGCGGCAGTCGTAGATGTCCTGGCGGCCTGAGCTGCCGCGACGGCGCGGAGGCGCTCTTCATCAGCTTTTCGGCGAGCATCGGCTGCATCCGCGACACGTTTGGCGTCAGCCTCGGCCTGACGACGGGCGATTTCGGCCGTATCAGCGACACGTTTGGAATCGACTTCTGCTTGTCTCCGGGCCAAGTCAGCAGCAACGCGTTGACGCTCCTCTTCGGCCTTGCGGCGCGCTTCGGTCGCCTCCGCAATTCGTTTGGCGTCGATTTCGGCTTGGCGACGGGCATCAGCCTCAGCCACAGTCTGCAATTCCGATGCGCGCTTGTTCCATTGCTCAACCAATCCTGGATTTGCCTCGACTGTACTAAAGCCGCGGCGGGCCAGATTGGCTTGATCATAGCTTGCGGCCAGTTCGCGGGCTGCATCGACGTTATTGGCGTCTGCCGCGCGCTCGAACAGCAATCGCGCTGAGGCAACATCGCCACCAACCAGAAATTGTCGGCCGCGCTGCAATAGACGAAGTCCGTCGGCAGGGTCAGTTGTCGGGCGAGCGGCAACCTTTTGTGCGACGTCCGCGTCAGCTTTGCGTTTGGCCTCAGCCTCGGCACTGCGGCGCAGGTCCTCGTCAGCCTTGCGTTTGGCCTCAGCCTCGGCAACGCGGCGCGCTTCGTCGTCGGCGTTGCGTTTGGCCTCAGCCTCGGCCACGCGGCGCACGTCCTCGTCAGCTTTGCGTTTGACCTCAGCCTCGGCAACACGACGCACGTCCTCGTCAGCCTTGCGTTTGGCGTCATCTGCATCAGCAGTAGGCGAAGTCGGCGCCGGGGGGCTTGGTGTTGCCGGCGTGGCCACCGAAGTCGACGGAACACCGACGCCTGGCAATCGACGCTCATCTTTGAACGATGGCGCTGGTTGGGCCTTGGCCCCGGGCGTTAGCCCTGCACCCACGCCCGCCAAAGCTGCCAACGCGACAAGTCTTGAAGACCACATTTTACACTACCCCAACATACAAATCGATCGGACTTACCGTCCAAGCATCGCGAGCCAAAGACTTCGATCGAACGCACCGCTCTCCCCCGAAAGCGAATCAAGTTCGGCGCCATCGCTTGAAGCACCGCACTCAGAACCCGAAGCATCGAAAAACGTTCGAACGCCTCGCTGGGTCCCAAAGACTCTGAGGCTTTAGGGTACAATCCCGAAGGCTGTTCCAGCAAGATCCAGCACGACGAATAACAAGTTTCGCGCCAAATGTGCTGTCACGGCAACATATCGAAGGAAATCTGGTAAATCGGCACCTGTGTTGGCCGAGACTTGGTTTCTTTGTATATACTTAAGATGATTCTGAATGACTGAGTGTGGCACTCCTGTACCAAATTCGCACTGTCCTCGATTTTTTTGAGCATAAGCCTCTATGCGACCGCCATTAAGTCGCTACATCGTCGTCCATTGAGCGGCCATATTGGAAGCAGTCTACGTGATGCCATCATCATCGAACATGGCACTCATCTGAATGTTGTCATCGCACTCAATCGTTTTCTGATGGTTCGATCCGGTGGCGTGAAAGGTGCAAGCGGAGGTCGTCGCGAGTAAAAACGGGTTTCGGTATCTGATGCCGACGACTACGCCAGCGGATTTGGCCTTTCTGAGGCCACTGGCTGAAGGGGTGGGTTAAGCGGAATGCTCAGTCCTGGGGAAAGTAAACCGGGAGTGGATGTGGCTAGCGAAGCGGAGCAAGCGTTCCGGTCGATGACTCGGCTCGTGCCGAATTCCGGCATCCAGTTCATTGATGTTCAAATTCCATGGCATATCGTCGATGGCGTCACGCGCCGGTTTGCCCAAGAGAGTGTGCGCATCGGTGACGAGACCGTTTGGGGGTTAGCCCCGATCAGACCAACGCCTCCCGATCAAAAAAATCCATCGCACAAAATCGACCCAGCCACGGATTTGGAGGTCGATGGCAGAACCGCGGTCAAGGCGGTACTCAATCAATGGGTGCCGTTGCCACTTTTGCGTTTCATTGCACGCGACGGTGAAGGTCGAATGCGCTTTGATGACGGGCCATACAATTGGGCCCGCTTATACCTCTCGGATGATGACAGCAACGGCAGCACGATCAGAGGCGTCATCGCCTTGGACACCCAGATCGAGCCCGCATCACGCATGGACGTCCAGTCCTATGCGTGCCCGACACTGGATGACGTCCGCTTTGGCAGCACATTCGCTCTCAGCGACGATGCCGATCAGTTGGCAGCATTCCTCGCTGAGGATTGGTTGCAGGGCTGGGTTCAGGCCTTGTTCGAAGGCATCAAGACGCCGCGGCGGACTGGCGCATCGGCGGCGGCTGGTTTGCAGCAGATGGCCGCTTATCTGACGTTGATAACAGTTCTGCGGCGCGCAGCTCAGCTGCCAAGTTTGCAGTTTTTCGACTTGCGCCCCGGCATTGTATCGCCGGTTCCGGTCGATCTCGTTATCGACATTGGCGCCAGCCGCGGGTGCGCGTTGTTGGTCGAAAGTGCTACCGAGCATGGTCGGCCCGTGATTGCCAACAGCGTCATGTTGGAACTCCGAGATTTGTCGCAGCCAACCAAACGTCACCGCGGTTCGTTCGACAGCCGTCTGGCTTTTGCTCGGCCCAATTTTGGCAACGAGGCTTTTTCCCGCAAGAGCGGCCGTGTCGCTGCCTTTAATTGGCCAAGTCTCGCGCGGACTGGTCCTGAAGCGACACGACTGAGCAGCACGTCAAAAGCTGCGGACGGCGCAACTGGTATGGCGTCCCCTAAGAACCATCTGCTCGATCTGGCATTGCGTGACGAGACGTGGCGCTTTGCGGCCGAGGCCAGCACGCGCACGCGTCGCAGCCACATGATCGCCGGGCGCATGCTGTCTCATGTCGACCCAACGACAAGTCTGTTGACTGGCCCTGAGGGCTCCGTTCGTCAGGTTGCACTGCGGCCGCGCTTTTCGTTGTCGTCAATGATGAGCTTTATGATTGCCGAAGTCGTCCTGCAAGCCCTCGCTTCGGTCAACGCACCCGCGATCGCATCTGATAGTCCGCGTGACCAGAGCGCGCGTGGCGAAGGTGTGCGCCAACTGAGACAGATTGTGGTTTGTGCGCCGTTGACGATGCCGCTCGAAGAACGCGATCTCCTGCGCGAGCGAGCTGAAGCTGCGATTGACATGCTTTGGCGCGCCCTGGACTGGGACCATCAGCAGACCGAGTTGGTCCCGGCACGGCCAGTTGTTCGGCTCGGGCTGGATGAGACACTCTCGGCTCAGTTGGTGTTTCTGTATGACGAGATCGCTCAACGCTTTGGCGGTGAAACGCGCGCGTTCCTCGATATTATGGGAAAAAGCCGACCTGAGTTCGGTGTCCAACCGTGCATTCGACTCGGCGCCCTCGATATCGGCGGCGGCCATGCCAGTATGACAATTGTGACTTACGCGTCGTCGGGCGATGCCCCGATTGGGCCAAAACTGCTCGGTGCGCAGCGCTCGGGTATCGGGTGCGATGTTGTCCTCGACCGGGTGATCGCCGATTTAATCTGGCCCGCCATCGTGAGGTCGCTGAAAGTCGCGGGTGTGCCCGACGCAGATGTCTTCCTGGCGCGACACGCATCGATTCCAGACGGCAACTATGACGTCGCGTCTTTGCCGCAGCGCATGCAAGACTATTGGTTGCGTCCAGCGGCGCTCGCCCTGGTCAAGCTTGCGACCGGATTGACTGCTCACGCGGCGCCGGCCAATTTGACATTTGCGCTGTGCGATCTTGCGGCGACGCCGACGGCGCCCAATCCTCATGTCGCGGAGGAATTGACAACGCTTGCACACGTCGCCGGCGCCCATGACTTCGACCTAGGCGATGTTCGCGTGGTCTTGCGTCTGGATCAGGTTTCGACTGCCGCCAAGTCCGCGCTGGCGCCAATGATAGCCAATCTGTCCCGCGCCATCGTTGCGTCGGATTGCGATGTCGTGTTGCTGACTGGCTGGGCGGCACGTCAAAAAATTGTCAAGGATCTGCTGCTTGAGGCCATGCCTTGGCGACCGAACCGGATCATCACTCTGCACGATCGCGATTGGCAGGATTGGTATCCCATGTCCGAAGCAGACCGCGCAGCAGCGGATGGCAAGGACATCGGCTTGATCGGCGCACTGTTGGCCTTGGCAGGTGGCGAACGTCTTGGGTTCGGCAGTGGCGAAAGTGGCTTTCCCTTCGCACCGGGCACATTTTCCAGCGACGCTGCTGAGACAGCAACGGACGAAACCTGGCGATCGGCATCGACTGGACGAGGAGGCCGCGCGTGAAGTCGACCGCCACTGCCACGATCGAAACGCGCCAAGCCCGTGAAGCCATGACCGCGTTGGTCGACTGGCTGGATGACAACCGTAGCGTTGCCGCCGGTGCCCAAGTCATTTTGCGGTCGGATCTGATGCGGGCGCTGGCTGAATCCTCCACCCTCGGCCACGCGCTCGACCGTCCCCCGGCGGTCGCGATTCTGGCACCTTTGACGCCGGTTACAAACCGCCTTGTGACGACGTTGTCGGGTGCTCGAGATCCGCGTTTGCTGGGTCAGTTCCATGGCAGCCATACGCGGCTGCCCGTTGTCTCCGGTTTGCTGCCGCCTGGCGACACGATGGGCCTCACCGGTATCTTGCGTCTCACCCACGACGACCCGGCACAAGCTGCGGCAAAAGCCGCTGAAACCGTCGGCCGCTTGATGACCCCGGGTGTTGAAGCCACACGCCGGATGGCTGAATCCTCGGTGCGGCTTGAAATTTTGACATTGACCGAAGTCATCAAGGTGCTCGGCCGGGCCTACTTCGCCAATGTCAAAACGCAATCATCGAGCGTGATCGCGGCGGACATCGCAAACACTTTGAACCGGGCTCTTAGCCAGGATGTCTCGCCAGCGGTTCAGCCCGGCTTAGCCGCACACCAGGTTCATGAAATCCGAGCCTATCTTGAGCTTCGGTTTCGCGATCACGCCATGCTCAGCGCTCTTGCTGCGAGCGGCTACTGGGAGACATTTGCAAGTCTAGCACCACGCGCAACCAGCGAAGGCCGGCGTCGATTGGCATCACTGATCTGGGGGGGACAGGCGGATTTCGATTCAATCTACAATGACTTGGTTCTGATCATTGAAGCGCTCAATCATAATTCTGACATTGTCTGCCCGCCAGAAGCTGTGCGCTCGGGCGATGCGGCCGCTGGCTGGAGTGTTGCGCACGCGAATTCGGTGCTTGCCGCCTCGACGGTTTTGGCCACGGGCGATGCCGCAACGGAACGCCTCGCCGTGCGGTCAAAATTCGGCCAACCGGTCCAGGTCAGTCGTGCTGTGCTGGCAGCGCTCGTGCGGGAGGCGGCCGTCTTCGTCGAGGGGGAACCGACGGCGGTGTTAGCGTCCACCGACTTGTTGTATTTGCCAACGATATGTCCAGCCATCATGCCCCGCAATCCGCGCGCGAACGCCCCATCGGCTGTGCGGATCGACGCCGACAATCAGAGTTGTTGGGTAGCGCGCGCTTTCGTTCAGGCGAAGACACTGTATCTTGCTGAAACCACGACGCAGGGCTTCGATGCGACGGCGTTGGTCATTCATCTCGACGCCGCATTTCCAATTTCGGAAGCTTTCGCCCCCATTCTCGCCGACTGGGTCGAGCGCTCGCAGGGTCGCACGCCGGCGGCCCGCGAAGCCAATGACACGACCTTGTTCGTGGCTTTGGGTGCCCAAAGCATGGGTGCGAGCCAGCATAGCAGTTCGCCGCTGCATGACTTTTTGCGTGATTTCGGCGGCGCCATCGATTGGCTTGAACATTGGGGCACTGGCCGAGCCTTTGACAACGTTTTCATCCTTGGCGCCGGTCAGCGCAGTGGCACTGGACCAGAAGTGCATCGGCATGCGACGATGTTACCGGTCCCGGTCAATGGCCCGGTCGGCAAATCGACTGCGATTTCAAATTTTGACAGTGACCTCGATGTCCAGGGCGGACTTTGGTTGCGCCATGTGCGGGATACAGCGGTTGCGTTGGACGAGGCGCTGAACAGCAGCGATGGCGGCATCCGCTATCTGGCTCAGTCGATCGCCGCCATTGACTATCGCCGTGCCAAGCGCCGCCAAATCGCGACCCGCCTGGCTGAAATCCGCCGGGGCCTGACCGATGCGATCCGCCGCTATCTGCTCGCGTCGAACCCGTCGGAAGATCATGATTGGCGTCATCGCGTGGCGCTCGCGACGCAGGCACGTCTGCGACATTTGGCGTCGCAGCAGAAAATCGGGCGTTTGATCGAAGTCCTTTCGCCGGTCGAGACAGACCTGCGTTGGGTGTTCGACCGTGTATTTTCGGATCACGTGCGCTGGAGTGGGACAGCCGATGATGCGTCCGGGGCTGACCGGCTGATGACCCGCTTGGCAGCCCTTGAGCCCATCGACGATGATCTGGCGGCTCGCCTAGCTGGCCGTTTTGCGACGCGGACGTTTGAGCATTGGTTGCATAGCCTGCGGACTTTTGAGGCAGCCCCAGGCGCGGCTCAGGTGTTCGGATTTAACCAAACGACTGTCTCACACATGGTCGATGAGATCGTCATCGGTGCTTTGCGTTTGGGTCTGCGGGATGCTGTTGCTG
>JAYSUN010000518.1:0-3424 GCA_043719045.1 Hyphomicrobiaceae bacterium
CGCGGCGGCTTCCGCTTGCGCAAACGTGGCCGATTCCTCCAACGTCGCTCCGGTGACGATCACAGTTGCGCCATGCCGACGCGTATTCTCGATCTTCACCATCGGCGTGCCGACCGGCATGACGATCGTGACGGGAATGCCGAGACGCTTGCCATGATAGGCAACCCCCTGAGCGTGGTTGCCGGCCGACATCGCGATGACGCCACGTTTGCGCTCGTCAGCCGTCAGCGCCGATAGCTTGTTCAACGCGCCACGCTCTTTGAAGGCCGCAGTAAATTGCAGGTTTTCGAATTTAAGCCAGACGCGGCAGCCGAGCATATCGCCGAGAGTCCGGCTTTCATCGAAATCCGTATTGAGGACATGGCCGTGGAGCAACTTCGCGGCCGCCTCGATATCGGCGAGCGTCAGCGCGACAGTGGCATGTGTCGGTGTCAACTTGGCCATGGATACCTGCTGGATCTACCGCCCTAATGTACAGGACGTCACGCGGTGAATTGTTGCAAAGATTGCTTGTTGTATCACCGCTACAGACATAGTCTGCTCAATTCGACGCCTGAACAGCTCAGAAATGCCAAGACCATGATCGATGCAACCGACCAACGGATTCTTGCCGAACTCCAGCAAGATGGCCGTTTGAGCAATGTTGATCTTGCCGAGCGGATTGGGCTGAGTGCATCACCGTGTCTGCGCCGGGTGCGGCTTTTGGAGGCGGCCAAGATCATCCGCGGTTACTATGCAGCCGTCGATCAAGTAAAAGTCGGTCTCCCCGTTTCTGTGTTTGTCTCGGTCAAACTGGAGAAGCAGCGTGAAGAGGTGATGAAGCGGTTCGAGGCGGCCATTCGACGTTGTCCTGAAGTGCTGGAGTGCTACTTGATGACAGGATCACGTGACTATCTGCTCCGGGTGGTCGCAAAAGACCTGATGGACTACGAGCGCTTTTTGAAGTCCACTCTCACGCGCATCGACGGCGTTGCCAGTATCGAAAGTTCGTTTGCACTTGCGCAGGTGAAACAGTCCACCATGCTGCCCACAACCGGCCGCTGAGGGAGGACGCGCAATTCGCGTGCTCATGCATGACGTCTCATGCATTACGTCCTGAAGTCCGGATACCAGAGTTGCATAGCGCGATCACGATACGCACTCAGATTTGGCCGGGCCATCGCCGCTTGATGCAAGGGGCCGTCAAAGTGGGGACACAGATAGCTCGACAAACAGCCGAAAACCGCGGCATCGGCACCGCATGGTTTATCCCCCATGAGATATGGCTTGTCGCCGAGATAATCCGAGATGGCGTGAATGCCGTGAATGGCAAGCCGATGCATGTCCTCGCGTTCGTGGCGTCCCAGACCCTGGCCTTTGAGGTTGCGGCGCACGTCGTGGCGCACTTTGGCTGTAATCAGCGGTCGGATGAATGCGGGTATCGATTCAAAAAACTTGGCTGGCCCCTTGGCGAAGTTTGCTGGAATGGTCCAGCGGTCAGACATCGACGCCCAATACAGGTTGTCCTCGACCAATTTTTCAAACGCCCAGGCTGCGGCCTTTTCAGCCAGCGACAATCCCTTGTCGAAATCGACGCCGTGACGCTGCTCCAGGTGCCATCGAATAAATGTCGTGTCGGCAACGATTGTGCCGTCGTCGTCGAGGTACGGCAGCTTGCCCTTAGGCGCTTTACCAAAGCCGTTGTGGTCCAGCCCATAGGGCTGACCCGCCATCTTGAGCAGTACCTCGCCCTTCATGCAGAACATGCTGGGATCGGGAACCCCAAACGCCGGCCCGAACGTGAACAATTTCAGCATGACTGAAGCCTCGTCTTGTATTTGCTACCGGGACCGCTTGCGCATCTGTTGTGGCTGACTATACATCGCAACGAACTCTCGTCCTCGCAATCGGATCGTTTTCGCCATGGCCGCCAAATCGAAAAAAATCAAAAAAGTTGTCCTCGCTTATTCCGGCGGCCTCGACACCTCCATTATTTTGAAGTGGCTGCAAGAGCAGTATCAAGCCGAAGTCGTCACCTTCACCGCCGATCTCGGTCAGGGCGAGGAACTGGGGCCGGCGCGTGACAAGGCGCTCAAGCTCGGGATCAAGAAAGACAATATCTACATCGAAGATCTGCGCGAAGAATTCGTCCGCGACTTTGTGTTTCCGATGTTTCGCGCCAATGCCGTGTACGAAGGCGAATATTTGCTCGGCACGTCTATCGCGCGTCCGTTGATTGCGAAGCGGCTGGTGGAGATCGCGCGCAAGACCAAGGGCGATGCGATTTCGCACGGCGCCACCGGAAAGGGCAACGATCAGGTGCGCTTTGAACTCAGCTATTATGCGCTGGAGCCGGGGATTAAAATTATTGCGCCGTGGCGTGAGTGGGAATTCAAGGGTCGCTCAGATCTGCTCGATTTTGCAAAAAAGCACGATATTCCGATTGCTACGGGTAAGGAAAACGATGCGCCGTACTCGGTGGACGCCAATTTGCTACACTCGTCGTCGGAAGGCAAAGTCCTGGAAGATCCAGCCATCGAAGCGCCGCCCATGGTCTATCAGCGCACCATCTCGCCAATGGATGCGCCAGACAAGTCCGTCGACATCACGATCGGATTCAACAAGGGTGATGCGATCTCGATCAATGGCCAACCCTTGAGCCCAGCGGATCTCTTAACATCGCTGAATAAGCTCGGCCGCGATAACGGCATCGGACGGCTCGACTTGGTCGAGAACCGGTTTGTCGGCATGAAGTCGCGCGGCATTTATGAAACGCCGGGTGGCACGATCTTGTTGGTGGCCCACCGGGCCATCGAATCGATTACACTGGATCGCGGCGCCGGCCATCTGAAAGACGAATTGATGCCGCGTTATGCAGAGTTGATTTACTTCGGCTTCTGGTTCTCGCCCGAGCGCGAGATGTTACAAGCACTGATCGACAAGAGCCAGGAGCACGTGGAAGGCGAAGTCCGCCTGAAACTCTACAAAGGCAACGTCATGGTCACCGGCCGCGAGAGCACGAAGTCGCTGTATTCGTCCAAGCTCGTGACATTCGAGGATGACCAAGGCGCCTACGACCAGAAAGATGCCCAGGGCTTTATCAAGCTGAACGCGCTCCGGTTGCGGACGCTCGCCATGCGCAGCAAAGCCAAGTAATATCGAGCCGGAGCTGACCGCGTGCCGGGGTGATCAGCAGATAGCCATGCTGCGTGAACTTCGGCTAGACTTGCGCCATGCCGGCCCCGTTTCAATCAATGACTGTGTCAGACTTCGCTGAGACCGTCGCGTCCTTCGTGTGGACACGACGGATCTGGCGCGTCGACATGCACCACACCTTCATCCCCGACCACGCCCGCTGGCGTGAGATCGGGTCTGAAATGTGTTGCAGTGGCATGCACCGGCATCATGTCGTCGACCGTCGGTTTGAAGATATCGCACAGCACAT
>JAYSUN010000519.1:0-9668 GCA_043719045.1 Hyphomicrobiaceae bacterium
GGTGACCCTGCCGCTGCGCTGACCTTCGTCAAGCCACCGCTGATACTGACATCGTGATCACAATTGTTGACCAGCGAGACGGTGCATTGACCGCCCTCGCCTGGAGTAGGCCCGAGGGCTGACAAGCAAGTCGAGCAATCAAGCTTTTCCAGTGGCAAGGTCGCAACGGTCTGCGCACGTGCAGCTGCACGCTGCATCGACGATTGAACGATTGACCGACGTGCGGGCACTTTCTCGATCCAGCCCTCAGCCAATTCCGCTTGCGGTGCCTCGTCCTCGATCAGCGTTTCAACCGTTTGGTAGCGCTTTGGCTGCCAGCGGAAGATGCGGCCGTGGCATTCGAATGGATCTTCATCAACCGCTGTCGCGAAGTCAAAGCACACGCGTGTGCCTGGATAATAGTAGACCGGTGAGCCGCCCGCATAGCAGGATGGCGGCGGCGCACTCCAATAAGAACTATAGACATAAGCAGCCGTTCCAACAGCCAAAACACTGCCAACAAAAAAGTATGGGAAATACCGCCGGCCAGCCCATGGATGCCAAGTCAGCTTTTGTGGAATTGCACCCCACTTCGGGCCGCTCCAGAACTTGGGTGCGACCGGTGGAACTTGCGGTGGTGCAACGAAGACGCCGCCGGACCTCAGCGGCCGGATCGTCGCCATCTTCAATCCGGCAGCTGGAACCGCCAGAGTGCCCTTCCAAGGAGTGATGGGCGCTTTGCCCGTCAGCGGCAGAGCCAGTCGGTTGGCGTTGGGCTGTTGAACAACGGGCCCCTTCGGAAGCGCCAGCCCCGTCGGTGGATTTAGACCATTTGCCAACGGTCCTTTTTTCAATTGAGGTGCGTTACTGTTAGTGCCGGTGGGTAGCGGCTTGTTTGTGTTTGGCGTCGAAACGACTCGTTGTCGTGCCTGGGGTTGAGACGAGTTACCGGCGGAATTCGACGGGGCTGGTTTGCCGACGATACGCGGCGTGGAGACTGGCTTTTGGACAGTTGGCTGTTGCCTAACCACTCTTGGTACTGGTTGCTGGGCACGCGACACAGCTGACTCACTGGGACGTGTCGAGCGCTGGGCCGATGGTCGCGATACTTGTTGCTGTTGTACCTGTTGACGCGGAGCGACATTCCGGATCACGGGACGAGAGGTTTGGACGCGTTGAGCCTGCTGTTGCGCTTGCCGCCGTTGCTCTGGAGTCTGCGCTTCGGCGCTGCCGATGAGGCCGGCTGCAACACAGCACGCTGCCATTGTACATCTAGCCGCGCGCGTCAGTTTGAGCCAGCGGCTCCAGTCACGGAGGATTTGAACTAGAGACATCAGCGCATTCCTCAGCAGAGCGAAATCTGTTGATCTGTCATCAGTTAACCTGAAAGTCATCACCGCGTAAAGCGTGGCGGTCGCGGATTTCGAGTTAACTGGTGGCCCGTGCGGTTTGGTGGTCGGCGCTGGTCATGCCCTGTCCGGCCGTCAAGGCAAACCATTCATCTCGACCCGCGCCCCGATTAACCTCAGCAACTGGAGCTGCCTCATGATTGCGCAAGCTGGATTGACGTTGCTTCATCACTGCTGGATCGTGTGGCAACGGCAGATGCTCGGAGGCGATCAGCCGATCGGAGGGTTTCTGGATGAATTCCGCACTTTTGGCGATCATGGCCTATGTCCTGGTTCAATTTGCCATCGGCGCGTACGTGTCTCGTCAGATCGCATCAGAAACCGACTACATTCTGGCTGGGCGCAGCCTGAGCCTTCCGCTGGTCATTTTCTCTGTGTTTGCGACCTTCTTTGGCTCAGAAGCCCTGACGGCCACCTCGGCTTCCGTCTATGAAAAGGGCCTAGCTGGAGCCATGGTTGATCCGTTTTGCTACGGGGTTGCAATGATCCTCGTAGGTTTGTTTTTTGCAGCTCGTTTGCGAGCTGCTGAACTGACCACATTTGCGGATCTGTTCCGTCATCGCTTTTCGCCGGGTGTTGAAAGATTGGTCGTGCTCGTCCTACTGCCGGGTTCCTTGTTCTGGGCTGCGGCTCAAATCCGCGTCTTTGGCGTCATTCTCAACAGCAATTCCAGCATTGGCTTGGGAGCGGCCATTTTCGCAGCTGCGGTTGTCGTGATGCTTTATTCCGTGGTTGGTGGTTTGCTTGCGGATTCCATTACCGACCTCATTCAAGGGCTCGTGGTCGTGATCGGGCTCGTCGTTTTAGGCTTGGCTGTTTATGCGGTGGTGGGTTTGCAGGGTGGAGCACTTGCGGCGTTGGCACCAGAGCGACTGACTATCATTGATCCGGAGCTGACCGGACTGCAACTGCTGGAGAAAATTGCGGTGCCGATGTGCGGCACGATCGTGGCGGTCGAACTGATCTCGCGCTTTCTGGGGGCGAAATCATCGACTGTTGCGGCCCTTGGTACAGCTCTGGGAGGCGTTGCGTACATCATCTTTGGTCTGATCCCGGTTTATCTTGGGCTCGCCGGGGCGACACTGATGCCTGGACTCAAAGAGACCGAAGAACTGGTGCCAAGGCTGGCTGCGACCTACCTACCTCCGGCGCTGTATCCCCTTTTCCTCGGGGCGATCGTTTCTGCCGTGCTATCGACGGTCCATGCGACGCTGCATGCCCCAGCAGCCCAAGTGTCCCACAATATTGTGCTCCGGACGATGCCTGATCTGTCTCCGTGGCAGAGACTCTTGACGACGCGAGCGGCGGTGGCGGGGATGTGCTGTGTCGCCTATCTGCTCGCGGCGTCGTCCGAAACCATCAAAGAGCTGGTCGAGACGGCTTCTGCCATTGGTTCCGCCGGTGTGTTCGTGGCCCTGATGTTTGGTCTTTTTACGCGGATCGGTGGCCCAGCGAGCGCCTTTGCTGCCATCGTCATTGGCGTTTTGTCATGGGCTTGGGGTAAAATTGTTTGGGGCATTCACACCCCCTACCTGCTGGCATTGGCACTTGCCGGCGTGACTTATCTTGCAGTCGCCTGGATTGAGGGTGACGCGACGGAGCCGGCCAGCTGAAGCGTGCGCAATTCGAGACGCGCGCTCTGCGGCGCTGGGCCATGACTATCTCGATTGGCGGACAACTGATCCCCAGCTTCACCGAGTTTGCATGCTTGCCATGCCACAATGTTTGAGGCATTGGCTGTAGACTACCTGTGACTGGTGATTGTGGATCACAGAAAAATGGACTTGTCCCCCAGGAGGAGCCTCGCTCAATGAGTACCGTCAATCGCCGTAAGTTTATGAAAGCTGCCGCTGCTGGCGGGGTTGCCTCCGCGGCCGTCGCCTCGCCAGCCATCGCCCAGTCGAGCCCTGAAATCAAATGGCGCCTGACCTCGAGTTTTCCAAAATCGCTCGACACTATTTTCGGCGCCTCTGATGTCTTCGCCAAGGCCATCGCTGAAGCCACCGATAACAAGTTCCAGATTCAAGTGTTCGGTGCTGGTGAAATCGTACCAGGCTTGCAGGCGGCCGACGCGGTGACCAACGGTCAAGTCGAGATGTGCCATACGGCCTCATACTACTATTGGGGCAAAGATCCGGCCTTTGCATTTGGCACCGCGGTGCCATTCGGTCTCAACCAGCGCATGCAGAATGCCTGGATGTACGAAGGCGGCGGCATCGATTTGATGAACGCGTTCTATGCCAAGCATAAAATCTTTGCTCTGCCCGGTGGCAACACGGGCGCGCAGATGGGCGGCTGGTATCGCAAGGAAATCAATACGGCGGATGACCTCAAGGGTCTGAAAATGCGTATCGGCGGCTTCGGCGGCGCGATCCTGCAGAAAGTTGGAGGCGTGCCGCAACAGATCGCGGGCGGCGACATTTATCCGGCGCTTGAAAAAGGTACGATCGATGCGGCTGAATGGGTCGGCCCTTACGATGACGAAAAGCTTGGTTTCCACAAAGTGGCAAAGTTTTACTACTATCCCGGCTGGTGGGAAGGTCAGGCGATGCTTCACTTCTTCATGAACGCAGAGAAGTGGAATGCATTGCCCAAGAACTATCAGGCCATTGTCAGGGCCGCTGCGCATCGCGCCGACCACATCATGATGGCCAAATACGATATGGGCAATCCGGCAGCGCTCAAGCGCCTCGTGGGCGGTGGTGCGGTGCTGCGTCCCTTCTCTGAGGCCGTCCTCGACACGTGCTTCAAGGCCACCAACGAGATTTGTGGCGAGATTGCAGGTAAAAACGAAGACTTTAAGAAGATGTACGAAGCCATGAAGGTCATCCGCGGTGACCAATATCTCTGGACGCAATTGTCAGAAAACACGTTCGATCAGTACATGATGATCCAACAGCGCAAAAAGACCCTGTAATCATTGGCTGTTTTTCGCGCGAGCGGCAAAAAGTCAGGCGTCCGGGCTCCTCAAGTGGAGCCTGGGCGTTTTTTTTAAACTGAATTTGAACAAAAATAGATCAAAAATAGAACTTTACAAGATTATGCGATGCTGATACATTCATCCGAGAGTTGAGTGGCGTGAAGGTGGAGGCATCAAATGTTGCAGACATGGAAGTCGTGCCAGGTCGTGCTGGCGGTGTTCGGTATTGTTCTGTTTGGTTTGTCCGGCAAGGCTTTGGCCGATGCGCTCCAGGTCGCCTCCGACAGTGTCGTGTTTGAGAAAGCGGACTATGACGTGATCCTCGTGCCACGCGACGGCCGGGGGACACCAAGTGTGTTGACCAGTCGAGGTTGGACGATGCTGGAGCCGCGCGCGCAGCAACGCTCCGGTCAGCGGCAACCTTTTCGAACCCGCCAGCCTTATCAAACTCGTCAGGCTTATCGATCCCGCCAGCCTTATCGAGAACCAGAGTCTTATCGAGAACCAGAGTCTTATCGAGAACCGGAAGCGTACCGAGAACCAGAGGCGGATCGAGGACGACAGCCATATGCCCAACGGGCTCCGGCGTACCGGCAGCCTCCAGCGTGGCGCTACAATGGAGCCGGTGCCGTGGTTCCGGAATGGCAAGTGCGTCCGCCGTACTCGCGCTCGGTCGACATTGGCAACCGCAGCTACCGATATCGCTCCTATTGAATGTGGCTTGTTGAATGTGACTTGCACGAACGGACGATCAGCGGCGCGCGTCAGTTCAGGATCTCCTGCTCGTCTCGTAGCGCGCCTTGGTCTCTGCGTTCATTGGGTAAAGGCCGGGCAGGGGCACGCCCTTCTCGACTTCGGCCATGATCCAACCTTCCATGTGTTCCTGCTCGACGCCTTCGGCTGTCACTTCGGCAATCAATTTCTGCGGGATCAGGACGGCACCATCGTTATCTACAACAATGGCGTCGCCAGGAAATACGGCGACACCACCGCAAGCGATTGGCAAGCCCCAATCGACGAACGTCAGGCTGGTGACTGATGCGGGAGCGGCTGTGCCCTGGGCAAAAACGGGGAGTTTGGTGCCGAGGACACCCGCCAGATCGCGGATCACGCCATCGGTCACCAGTGCTGCAACCCCGCGCTTGGCCATGCGCGCGCAAAGGATGTCGCCAAACACGCCAGCATCCGTGACGCCCATGGCATCGACGACGGCAATGCAGCCGGCAGGCATCGCCTCAACTGCGCCACGGGTGGAAATCGGCTTTGACCAGGATTCGGGGGTTGCGAGGTCCTCACGTGATGGCACAAAGCGGAGTGTGAATGCTTCGCCGACAAGGCGTGGGTAGCCCGGTTCTAATGGCTTGGCCCCGCGCAACCAGACGTTCCGAAGGCCCTTTTTCAGCAGAATGGTGGTGATGGTGGCGGTTGTGATCGTTTTCAGTGTCGCAATGGTCTCGGCATCCAGGGTCATGATCGGCTCCAGAAGTTTGAGGTCGTGTTCGGCCTCATCGGCGGCCGGAGTTTAAGCTTTGTGGTCAACCCGCAATTTTAGAGAATTCGGCGACAGTTTGAGTCGTCGTCCGAATTTCGGAGAGGAGTTTCAAACGGTTTCTGCGGATCGACTTGTCGTCGGTATTGACGATGACCTTCTCGAAGAACGCGTCGACAGGGGCCCGCAGTTCCGCCAGTGCGCGCATGGCCCCGGCAAAATTCTCGACGTCAATGGCCTTGGCAGTGTCGGTCGATACCTTGCAGATGGCAGCGTGCAATGCGATTTCCTGCGGTTCGAGCAACGCTTTCGCATCGGCCTTGCCCCCATGGGTCGTCTTGTCCTTCTTCTCTTCAATCGAAAGAATGCTGGCCGCCCGCTTGACGCCTGCCAGCAGGTTCGCCCCGTCGTCAGTTTTCAGGAATGCGTCCAGAGCTTCCACGCGTTTGACGATCAACGCCAGATCGTCCTGGCCGCCGAGCGAAAATACCGCGTCAATCAAGTCGTGCCGCAAGCCTTTGTCACGCAGGTGAACCTTCAAGCGGTCGGCGAAGAACTCAACCAAGCTCAGGCCGAGCGCATGGGCGTCAACGCCTTGCAGGAGTATCGTTGGCGGGTCGGCATCCGGCGCCAAGAGTGCAACTCGCTTGGTGAAATGTTTCTGAATCTGAGGTAGCAAAGGCAAGCGGAGGTCGTTCTCCAAGACAATGCGGATGATTCCCAAAGCGGCTCGCCGAAGCTGATACGGATCACCCGAACCAGTCGGCTTTTCGTCGATGGCCCAAAAGCCAATCAGGGTGTCGAGTTTGTCGGCCAGGGCCACAGCAATCGCGACGGCATCGCCACTCTCCTGCAGGGGCACTGTATCGCCTTGGCCTCTGGGCTTGTAGTGCAGCTCGATGGCACGCGCGATCTCGGGCTTGGTCCCGGCGCGTTCAGCATAGTAACGCCCCATCAGGCCCTGGAGTTCAGGGAACTCGCCGACCATTCCAGACACGAGATCGGCCTTGCACAGTTGCGCGGCGCGTCTTGCATCCTGCGGATTGGCATCTACAGCTCCAGCCAGATCTTCGGCCAAGGCTGCAATCCGCTCGATCCGGTCCTTTTGTGAGCCAAGCTTTTCGTGGAAGGTGATGTTGGCCAGACTGGACGCCATCTCGTCGAGTGGTTTCCTGAGATCTTGGTCCCAGAAAAACTTGGCATCGGAGAGCCGAGCCCGGATCACTTTTTCATTGCCACTGATGATGGCCCGACCGCCATCGTTGGCGATCAGGTTGGAAACTAACAGGAAGCGGTTGGCGAGCTTGCCGGTCTTCGGGTCTTTCAACGAAAAGCACTTTTGATGGTTCTTCATCGCCGTCGTCAAGCATTCTCCAGGGACATCAAGAAAGCCTGCGTCAAAACTCCCGATCATCACGGTCGGCCACTCCGTCAGACCAGCATTCTCAGCCAGCAGCGCCTCATCTTCGATCAGCGTCAACTTCGCGACCTTTGCAACTTCGCGGGCCTGCTCGGCAATCCATCCCGAACGCTCGGCTGTCGGCAGCAGGACTTTGGCTGCGCGGAGCTTTTGGCCATAATCGGCGAATGATTTTACCTTGATGGCACCGGTGCCGTGGAAGCGGTGTCCGTAGGTCGTGTCCCCACTCGTGAGACCCGCAACGTCGAACGGTACGATCGTGCCGTTCAGCAGACAAGTGATGGCGTGCAACGGACGGACCCATTGAAAGTCACTAGCGCCCCAACGCTGCGATTTCGGCCACGGGAACTTGCGCATCACATCGGGAATGACGTCCGCGATAATGTCCGTTGCGGCCCGGCCTGCTTTCTCGATATGAACGACATAGTGGTCGCCTTTTTTGGCGTCCTGAACGATGGTCGCCTCGGCGATACTCTTGATGCCGGCTGCTTTGAGGAATCCAGCCAAAGCCTGTTCTGGGGCGCCGACCCGCGGGCCTCGGCGCTCCTCCGAAATGGCGGGCGACGCGGCTGGAACCCCCTGGATGACCAGTGCCATCCGGCGCGGCGTGGCAAAACTCATCGCGTCACCCACGATCAGGCCTTGGGCTTTCAACCCGTCGATGACGAGCTTTTTCAGATCTTCGGCCGCACGTACCTGCATCCGCGATGGGATTTCTTCGGAGAATAATTCCAGCAGGAGTTCGGACATGACTTCAGACCTGGGCATTAAGGGGTAATCGGAAACGTGTCGCCTTCTAACCCGCTCGTGTCGGAAGGCGAAGCGGAATTGCGCCAACTGCCGGCATTTCATAGCGGCGCGCGGAAGTTTTGACTCTGCCGCTGGTGCCGTCAGGCGCCGGACTTGTCTTGCCTGCGCGCACTCGACGGATCGGTGTTGGGCTATGAATTCCTTTGACCGCATGATTGAAGTCATCTGGTGGACGCGAGGCTACGTAAGCAGCTGAGCGTTGGTTGTCGGCGAGGGTGGTTCAGCCCAAGTCAAGATGCCCCGATCATTGCGACGTTCAATGATCCATAATCCTGAGAGCCATGTCCCTTGTCTGACCCAGCAACCGATCCCAAACTGACCCAGACCCAGCGTCCGCACCGGCGGCGTGCCATGAAGATTCTGAGCGGATTTGGGCTCGCTGGCGTCGGGACTGGCGGGTTCGCAATTACCCCTGCGGGAGCCAACAGCTACTACACAGGGCCGGTCAGTGATCACTTTGACGGGTTGCGTTTTTTCAATCCAGGCGGACCAGGCCCCAAAAGTCTGCGGCAATTGCTTAAATGGCAATTCGGGGAGCGCGCGGCAGCATGGCCATCTGAATTGCCAAGTCCGCATCCCCAGGACAGCCCACCAGCCCGATTGGTTCTTCAACAGACCCGCGTGACGTTCATCGGCCACGCCTCTTATCTGATTCAAACTGGGGGACTGAACATTCTTTTTGATCCCGTTTTCGCCGAGCGTGCCAGCCCGATTCAATTTGCGGGACCAAGGCGCGTCAACCCGCCAGGTATCGAGTTCAACGATCTGCCGAAAATTGACCTCGTCCTTGTTTCGCACAATCACTATGATCACTTGGATATGGCAACGATCGCGCGACTTTGGCAGCGTGACAAACCTCGGATCATCACGCCTCTTGGCAATGATGCGATCATCAAATCGGCCAACCCAGGCATTGAGGCGCAGGCTGTTGACTGGAATCAGCGCATTGAATTGCCGGGCGCCGTCGCGATTGACTGTGTGCCAACCCAACACTGGTCTGCACGCGGCACCCGCGATCGCATGCATGCGCTATGGGCGAGCTTTGTCATCGCCGGGCCGGTGCACACCCTGTACGTTGTCGGCGATACCGGCTTCGGTGATGGCGGAACCTTCAGGCATGTTGCGGGTCGTCATCCGCGGATTGACCTGGCAGCGCTGCCGATCGGTGCCTATGCGCCGCGGTGGTTCATGCGCGACCAGCATATGGATCCGGCACAGGCGGTCGAAGCATTCAAGCTGTGCGGTGCTCGGCGCGCGATCGGACATCACTGGGGCACGTTCAAGCTGACCAATGAACCGATCGATGAGCCGCTACTGGAACTGCGCGCAGCATTAACCCGAGCGGTCATTGATCCGCGAGCTTTTGTGGCGGTCCAGCCGGGGGCCGTATCGACTCTCATTGCGTAGCTGTTGTCAGATTGTGGCGATGCGAGAGAGCTGATCGAGCAGACCGAAATCCTAAGCCCTCGATTCCGGCAAGCCCCCGCTTGACCGGCTCGATCAGCTCCCGCGGTGTCTTGGTATGCGGCTTTGCCGTGATGCGCAGCTCAAACCGACACGTTGCCCACACACGTTTTGAAATGTGGAGAAACTGCCTATTGCACTTGACCCTCGTCGTCTGCCGAAAGCTGTCGGGCAGGT
>JAYSUN010000520.1:0-3409 GCA_043719045.1 Hyphomicrobiaceae bacterium
CCGGATGCCGGAAATCGGCACGTCCGGTTTGATGAGCGGGGATGGGAAACGGAGTGACGGCTTAACGGCCCAAGCCACCGCGCCCATTCTCGACTCTACCCACCGCGGTGGTCCTGGTGCATGATCCGGGTTACGGAGATGCCGCTCCAATATGGGTTGATGTTTCCCTGCATTGGCAAAGCAATCCAGTATCGGACCACTGGTGGGACCATTGGTGCTTGCGCCAAACAGACCTAGATGCGACATGGGCTCGTTCGGTTCCACAATTCCCTGTATCAGATGCATCTGCCTGATCCAAAATTCCCACCTTTGTTAAAGGGACATGCCGTCAAAGCGCCCCTGACGCCAGGAGGTGAGGCATGCCGTCGTGCGGCTGCGGGTGAACTCGGTGCGGGTGACTTGGTTTGGAGCCGCAACACAGCCAAGGCTGAATGTGCCCTGGTGCTGGAGCCGGAGATACCATTGACGCGCGCGTGCCAGATGGCGGCGCTGGGCATGGTGGCAGTCAACGAAACGCTGGGATTTCTGTGTCCGCCACAAATGCCGGTTTTGTTCCAGTGGCCGGGGACGCTATTGATTGACGGAGCCGCCGCGGGTGAGGTGCGATTGCTTGCGCCGTCAACTTCCTCGGGGCATCCGCCGCAGTGGTTGGTCTTATCAGTTTCACTGACCCTGGCGACGCCACAGCAGAAGGGCGAGCCGGGTGAGCATCTTGGTCAAACGTCGCTTTTTGAAGAAGGGGCCGGTGATGTGACCCGCACGGCCGTCATCGAAGCATTGGCAACGCGTTTGCTGGCGTGGCTAAACACCTGGGATGCGGATGGTTTCCGCCCGATTCACGAACAGTGGCTGTATCGTGCAGCGGGCTACGATGAGGATGTAACGTTTCACGGTCGGCGCGGCCGCGTCCTTGGCCTTGACGAGGAAGGCAGCCTGCTTTTCAAACCAACCGACGGTAAGGCGATAGTATTCGAGTACTTGCCGCATGTGCTGGCGCCATCATGACAAAGCTCCTGCGATGCATTCGCTTCGACGAAACCGATCCGCGGGTGTTCTCTGATGCGGCCGAGGCCGGGGAATGGGCTGTGTCGGGCGCGTTTGCATTTGCCGGCGTAGCTACCCTGACCGGTAAAACCAAACAAGCCTTTGCGAATGGTTTCTTGGGCCTGACTTCGTTTGGTCGCTCGACATTCGTGACGGTTGGTCAGGCGACGACTGCTGAACGGGAAATCGCTGAATTGGCTTTGGCCCAACACTTGGTCAGGGTTTACGGGGCGCCGTCCATCGAAGTGGCGCTCCCCGCGGCGCATGAAGAAATCGCCTTCTCTGCTGACTTATGCAAAGCTGTGCCGATCAATACAGTTTTTACTGTTCACCGCAGACTGACCGATCTCGGCGAGATGAACGAGGAGTTTCGCATGATCAATCCCCCGAGCGGCGAACCGGCCCACGCACGGGTGTGGACCATTGAACGAGATGACACCGATGGCGCGTGAGTTCTGGAAGTCGGCTGGGCTGCATCTTGTGACGCGCAATGCCGATGGTTGGCTGAACGTTACGGCGGACTATCTTCGCGCATACCTAACGCGGCCGGAAGTGCATCCGGTCGAGGCAAGCAACGCACATGAGATCGCGCTTCATGAGGCCCTTCTGGCGGATCCATTCCGGCCCGTGAGCGAGGCTGAGATCGGGGCTATCGCGGATCCTGACGCGATCGATACGTATCGCATTGTCCTCATCTTTCGGGATGCGCTGATGAAGGGTGGCAGTATCGAGCGGACTTATCTCGATTTGATGCGCACCAAGACGCCACCGCGCTTGCCGCCTGTGTTTATCGATCAGATGGTGCACTTGATCTTGTGCAATGCCATGAAGGATTGCCGATATCCTCTCCAGTTGCGCGCGGCAGAACTGTTTTTCCGTGACCAAACCGTGTCGATCGACGAAGGTCGGATTATGCTGGCAGATGAAGAGATCGTTGAGATGCAGGCCGCTAGCGGCGAAACGGGTCTGGCGCAGTTGCTCGCTGAAACGGGCACGCCACAGAAACTGGTCCAGTTGGATGTCCTCGATGAGGACAACGAGCAGCTCTATTGGGCGCGTTCGGATCGATTTGATACGGTGGTTGATTTTCGGTTTGAGCAACCGGCACTGGATGCGTTCGCGCGGGTTGTCGAAATCTGGCTACTCCATCTGATGCGTATTGAGGTCAAGGTCGAACCACGGCCTAAGTTGGAAGATCCGGACTGGCGCTGGCACATCGGTTTGGACGTCGAGGGGACGCGGATCTTGAATGCGTTATATGAGCAGACACCGGTGAGTCCTGAAGATATGGCCCAAATCATCGCCTTATTCCGGCTGCGCTTTACCGACGAAAAACGTCTGATCGAACGCGTGCGCGGCAAGCCTGTATATTTGGCGCTCGCGATGACCGAGGCGAGACGGTTAAAAATGAAACCGCAAAACTTGCTAACCAATTTGCCGTTCATGCAGGCAATGTAAGATGTGCAACCTGTATTCTCTCACCACCTCGCGTCAGGCGCTGATCCGACTGTTTAAAGTTTCACACAACCGCGCCGTTGCGTTCGAGGCCTTGCCGGCGATCTTTCCTGGGCGTTCAGCACCGGTGATCCGATTGGCTGCCGATGGCGAGCGTGAATTGACCGGTATGAGTTGGGGCTTTGTGCTGCCGCAACAAGGCAAGGCCCCAAAACGCGTGACCAACGTGCGGGACGACAAGGCGCGGACCAGCCAGTTTTGGAGCGAGAGCTTTCTGAAGCGTCGCTGCTTGGTGCCTGCGACCAGCTTTGCTGAGCCGCGCGAAGTGACACCGGCGACGTGGCACTGGTTTGCATTGAAAGGCGATGAACCGCGCCCGATCTTTGCGTTTGCTGGGGTTTGGAAGCGCTGGAAAGGTCCCATCAAGAAGGATGGACCTTTGGTCGAAATCGATACTTTTAGTTTCATGACCACGGCCCCGAACGCACTCGTCTCGACAATCAATCACGAGCGCATGCCTGTGCTGCTGACCAACGCGGACGCAGCCGAGATCTGGCTGAATGGGACGCCGGACGAAGCGGTCGCGCTGGCGCAACCGTCCGATCCAGGTGGCATGCACATTGTCCGTGAGGGGTTCGAGAAGGAGGACGGTCTGGCTAGTACCAATCCGCACCAACACTGACTTGTGCGGATGGGTGCCCGCGCGCGGGGCTGGCCGGCATTCCAGACCATCCAGGCAACCGGCGAACGCGATGGGTATCCGCGCGCGGGGCTGGCCGGGCCGCGCTCTTGCAACTGGATACACTTTGGAAGATGGGTATCCGCGCGCGGGGCTGGCCGGGTGGCCGCGCGCCAAGAAAAGAGACTACCAGCCCGCAGGCTCCTAGCAGGCACGGGTCATGATTTCTGC
>JAYSUN010000053.1:0-6424 GCA_043719045.1 Hyphomicrobiaceae bacterium
TTCCACCGGCCTGGTACAAAAACCTCGCCTATCGCTCGCGCACAGTTATCGACCCGCGTGGAGTGTTAGCCGAGTTTGGAGTGACGGTCGCGCCGGGACAGGAGGTGCGGGTGCATGATTCAACTGCTGATTTGCGCTACATCGTGTTGCCGATGCAGCCAGCGCAGACGCAAGGTTGGGATGAAATCCGCTTGGCAAACCTCGTCAGCCGTGATTGCATGATCGGGACGTCGATCCCCCAGTTGTCATGATTTGCGTTCTATCCGACCGGATTCAGTGAGGCGTTGGTATGCGTATTTGGGGAAATTTTGCAGGTCGGTGGCTGTTACCGTGCTTGGCAATACCAGCCTTAGCCATCGCAACGCCAGCACTTGCGCACCACGTCGCTGATGGCAAGACCCCGACAACACTGATGCAAGGGCTGCTGTCAGGTTTGGCACATCCGATCTTGGAACTTGATCACCTCGTCTTCATCCTCGCCATTGCCTTGGTTTCAACCTTCGTTGAACACGGCAGCCGGATCGCGGCGGTGTTCGTCGGCGCGCTTCTGCTCGGCGTGATCGGACACGTCGTGCGCGGTAATTTGCCTTTGCTCGAAATCCTGGTGGCCGCCTCTATTGTCATTGCCGGATTGGCTTTGGTTGCGCGCCGACTGGGCGACCCCCGCCTCTGGATGGGATTTGCAGCGATTGCCGGATTGATCCACGGCACAGCCCTTGGCGGCACAATCACGACGGCTCCCGCCCGGATTATTGCCAGCTACGTTCTCGGGTTGGCGGTATGCCAAGTGCTCCTGATTGTCCCCAGTCAGGCGATCGCTGAATTGGCATTCGGCCAGGACCGGGCGGGCGGATTAAAATTGCAAGCCGCAGGCGGTGCTGTCGCGGCCGTCGGGGTGTTTTTTCTGGCATCGGCGTTGTTTGCGGGCTGAACTGACACAGCCAAATGAGAGCCTTGGATCCATCGGCTCGCTCTGCAGCGCCAGTACCGCAAGGACACGCTCGTGCACGCGCCGCAACGGCTCGCGCGCAACCTGACCGCGTCAACGATTGGTCAACTTTAACTCGATCCGGCGATTCCGCCGCAAGATATCTTCGGTACTGCCTTCTTCGAGCGGCGCGAATTCACCATAGCCCGCGGCCACCAATCGGCGGGGAGAAACACCGCGACTGATCAAGTATTTGACCACCTGGGTCGCTCGGGCACTGGACAGTTCCCAGTTCGATGGAAACACCGGGTTGCTGATGGGGCGAGCGTCGGTGTGGCCATCAACCTGCAAAGCCCAGTCAACTTCCTTCGGGATCTGCCGATCCAGATCGATGATGGCTTGCGCCAGTTGATCGATGGCGGCCAACCCCTCCGGCGACATCTGAGCTTGCGCCGATGGAAACAGGACTTCGGATTGGAACACAAAGCGGTCACCAACGACGCGGATGTCCTTGCGGTCACGCAACAATTCGCGCAGCCGGCCAAAGAAATCGGAGCGGTAGCGTTGCAATTCCTGGACTTGCTTGGCCAGCACGACGTTGAGCCGTGTGCCGAGATCCGTAATACGTAACTGGCTGTCCTTGTCTTTTGCCTCAGAAGCCGCAAGCGCCTCCTGGATGGCAGCCATCTGGCGGCGCAGCGCTGTCAATTGTTGGTTGAGCAAATCAACGCGAGAAAGGGCCTCGTTGGAGATATTCTTCTGGTCGTCGATATCTTTGGCGAGGGCCACGGCGCGCGCATTGGCCTTGGCCACGGCATCGTCACCGACGCCGGCAAGGCCGGTGAGGCGAGCATTCTCGTTTCGAACTGAGGCCAATGACGCCTGAAGTGCCGCCAATTCATCAACCGTGCTGCGCGACTTGCTTTGTTCAAGTGACAGCAAACTCGTCAACTCCGCGATCTGCCGATTCAGGCGACGCAGCGCCGTGTCCTTGCCGCTGGATTCCTGGCTGATAAAAAATTGCGCCAGCATGAATATCGACAACAGCAGAGTGAAAACCATCAACAGCGTTGACAAGACGTCGACATAAGCTGGCCAAAACTCACCATACGATTCGCGCCTCCGTCCACGTCCTTGAGCCATGATGTCACGTCCCTTTTTCTCAGCTCAAACCGGTTCGTCCTAGAACACGCAGCTACCGTTCAACGGGTGTCAGCTAGCGCGGGGGATGACCAACTTTCTGGGCAAGATCCTTTAGAATTGAAGACACTTCGCCTTGCTGTGCGGCCTGCTCATCAACCCATTCACGCACGACTTTTTGTTCGGCGCGCATTTGTTTGACGAGGGTGTCGATGCCGTGTGCGAGATCATTGACCGAAGCGTTAGTGCCAGCCGATGCTGGGCCACCACCTCCGTTGCCCATGGTTTCAATGCGCGCTGACAAATCAACCATCACACGTTGCAGATCATAGAGCGTGGCGGTCAACATGCGGTTGCCACCGTCTCCAGCAGCGGCCCCCGGCGCGAGATCGGTAATCCCCGACAACCACTCTTCCAATTGGTTGTAAAACCGCGACTGTGCGTGATTGGCTTGCAGTTCGAGAAAACCGAGGATCAGCGATCCAGCAAGCCCCAGCAACGAGGCCGAAAAGGCAGTGCCCATACCCTTCAGAGGCGCGGCCAGGCCATCTTTCAACTCCTGGAACATGGCAGCATTATCGCTGGCCTTGGTGTCCAGGGAACTGATCGCCTTGCCGACCGCGCCGATGGTGTCGAGCAACCCCCAGAAGGTTCCGAGCAGACCGAGAAACACCAATAGGCTGACCAGATACCGACCGGTGTCGCGAGCTTCGTCGAGGCGAGAACCGATTGAGTCCATGATCGAGCGCATTGATGCAGTCGAGAGCGACAAGGTGCCGGTCCGGTCACGCAGCATCGTCGCCATCGGGGCCAGAAGGACGGGCTGCAATCCAGCGGCCAATCCTGGATCAGCAATCCTGAAAGCATTAACCCAGCGAATTTCGGGATACAGCCGCAGCACTTGACCAAAACAATAGACCACCCCGAACAGCATCACGAAAATAATCAAGCCGTTGAGAAAGATGTTGGTCAGAACGGCATCTTTGATCTGCGGGATGATCATCACCGTCAGGATCGCAATCAGCACCAAAAACAAAGTCATGTTGAGCAGCACACGCCGCGGCGGCGTCAACGTATGGTGCAGCGGCGCCGAGCTCTGCTCAGCGGTTCTTGCTCTCGCCATCAGCGTCCTGTCCCATTCTCTCGGCCTTAAAAGCCAACCCGACGGCTTCAGGTCCCTACCATAGCGAAATAGAGAGCCTGCACAAACCGGCAACATAGTGGCAGACCCAAAAGCCACACCCTGGGAGCAGTCTCCCACAGATCGTGTTGCCAGCGCCCCAGGAGGATCGGCCACAACCCCCCAACATTCGTTCGGGATAGAAGCCGCGCAAACCTTCCCGTGACTCGCAGAAACAAGCGCGCTTGTTGACTATCACAGCTTGGCACCGTCACGTAGCTTCAACGGGGACGTCGCGGGGGAAACAGGACTCATGAGCCAACTGACACGGCGAAAGGACGTCATTGCACGCATCGATCCGTGTCTGTGGTGGGTCATCGCCGCCATGTTCGGGGCCTGCCTGTTGCCTTGGCATATGCTGCAGGACGGACTGACATTCAGAGCTGTATTGACTCCGTTTTCCAGCACTGCCGACAGCGCCAGCGCATTGGCGCAAGCCCTGTTGCATCAGCGCTGGTGGTTTTGGCCGATCCTTGTCGCCCTGGTCCCGGCGATGGTCGCCGTCCAATCCGGGCTTGATCGACGCCGACGCAGTAACCTATTGCTGTTCGCGGGCCTCGCGGGCCTGGCCGCGATCATCCTGCAAGGCTGGTGCATCGGCATCCGTGGTTGGAGTTATCCATTTCTCGAGCGTGCGTTTGGAGAGTTGCCGGACCGCCAATTCGGCATTGGTTTAGGCGGCGCCGTCTCGTTCGTGGCGTTTGCCGGTCTGGCGACACAAGGGTGCGCCCTGCGCGGCTATTTCGGCGGTGATCGCTTTGTCGCCGGTGCTGTCGGATTGTTGGTCGCCTCGATCGCGTTGTTTACAGTCTGGCCAGTCTTGACGATCATGGGCCAGATGTTCTCGACGTCTGACGGACAAAGTGCGGCAGACGCGTTTGTCGCCCGCATGTTTCATCGCAAAATCTGGGGCATCGCTTGCTGGACATCGAACGCATCATGCGGAGTGGCCTGGAATACGCTCAGCCTCGCCATCATGACGGCAACCGCATGCATGGCTCTCGGTCTGGCGTTTGCGCTGATCGTGACACGCACGCAGTTTCCATTCAAAGCGCCACTGCGATTGTTGACCGTGTTGCCGATCATCACGCCGCCGTTCATCATTGGCCTCGGATTAATCCTGATTTTCGGCCGCTCGGGCCTGGTCAATCAAATGATGAGTTCGCTTTTTGGCATTGAATTGGGCCGCTGGATTTATGGAGCGAACGGGGTTTGGCTGGCGCAGGTCTTTTCGTTCACGCCGACCGCATTTCTCGTTTTGATCGGCGTGGTCCAAGGCATTTCACCGACGCTGGAGGAAGCGTCGCAAACGCTTCGGGCAACGCCGATGCGGACCTTCACCGGTGTATCGTTGCCGTTGATGCGCCCGGGCCTGACCAACGCGTGGCTGGTCGTGTTCGTCGAGAGCCTTGCGGATTTTGGTAACCCGATTTTGCTTGGTGGCTCGTTTGGCGTGCTGTCGACCGAGATTTTTTTTGCAGTCGTTGGCGCACAAGCTGATTTCGGCCGCGCCGCCACACTTGGTTTGATCCTGCTGTTGTTTGCGTTGGCGGCATTCATGTTGCAGCGTCTGGTCATCGGCAAACGGTCCTACGTGTCGATGACCGGCAAGGGCGACGGCGGCCTGCCAACACCGCTGCCAACCAGCGTCCGTCGGGCCGCGTATGCGGTGGCACTGCCTTGGGCAACGCTGACATTCATCGTTTATGCACTTGCATTGGCCGGTGGGTTTGTGAAGGTCTGGGGGCGCGACTGGTCTCCGACACTGTCGCATTTCGGCCGGGCCTTTGCGATCGAATGGACTGCCAACGGCCTGCTTTGGTCGGGTGGCGCGTGGGCCTCATTTTTCACCACAATCAAACTTGCCTCCATTGCGGCTCCGATCACGGCAGCACTCGGTTTGTTGGCTGCCTGGATCCTGTCGCGCCAACGTTTCGCGGGCAAAGCCTGGCTTGAATTTGCGCTCATGTTGACATTCTGTGTGCCCGGCACCGTCATCGGTGTCGCCTATATCTTGACCTATAACATTCCACCGTTGGAGATCACGGGCACGGCAATCATCCTGATTGTCTGCTTCGTGTTCCGCAATCTGCCCGTCGGCGTGCGCTCAGGCATGGCGGCGATGAGCCAGCTGGACAAAAGCCTCGACGAAGCCTCCATGGTCCTGCGTGCATCGACTGTCCGCACACTCACGCATGTGATCTTGCCGCTGTTGAAGCCGGCGATCGTGACTGCGCTCGTCTATTCCTTTGTGCGCGCGATGACGACGGTCTCGGCCGTCATTTTCCTGGTCTCGGCAGAATACGAGATGGCAACGGTTTTTATCATCAACCGTGCCCTCAACGGCGACTATGGCCTTGCCATCGCTTACTCATCCGCCCTGATCGTCACCATGGTCTTGGTTGTCGGACTGATCCAGTTCCTGGTCGGGGACCGCAAGCTTGGGCGGCGCACGCGCACCGATGCAATCAGGCCAACATCGGGAGCACGCGCATGAGCCGCGACACCGCCTCAGCCGAAGTGCGTCTGTCAAAAGTCACCAAACACTATGGCCAGGTTATCGCGGTCAAGCCGCTTGATCTGGTGATTCCTGCAGGCAGACTCGTCACGTTGCTCGGACCATCCGGCTGCGGCAAGACTACCTTATTGCGCATGATTGCCGGGCTCGAGCGGGTCAGTGCGGGCACGCTGTCGATCGGCGGTATTGATGTGACGGACGCATCCGCAGGCGAACGCAACGTCTCCATGGTATTTCAGTCGTACGCACTGTTTCCGCATATGAATGTGCTCGACAATGTCGCCTATGGCTTGGTCTCCAGTGGCATGCGCAAAGCCGAGGCTCACACGCAAGCCAAAGCTGCATTGACGAAAGTGGGCCTCGACGGCTTCGGCCCCCGCCTGCCGGCCGAAATGTCCGGTGGCCAGCAACAGCGTGTCGCCGTCGCCCGTGCGCTGGTCCTCAATCCCGATGTTCTATTGTTTGATGAGCCACTCTCGAACCTGGACGCACGACTGCGGCGGAGCATGCGCGAGGAAATTCGCGCCCTCCAACAAGCCCTCGGCGTCACCGTAGTCTATGTCACACACGATCAAGCCGAGGCCCTCGCTGTTTCCGATCTCATCGTTGTCATGCGCGCGGCCGAAATCGCGCAGATGGGCACACCGCGTCAACTCTA
>JAYSUN010000521.1:0-3401 GCA_043719045.1 Hyphomicrobiaceae bacterium
CGGAAACCTATGAAGTCCGTGCCGATGGCGAGTTGCTCGTCTGCGAACCCGCTGAGGAATTGCCGATGGCGCAGCGGTACTTCATGTTTTGACGGTCGGTCGTTGCGCGTCGCAAGCGATGGGCCCGGCCCATGCGGGTCGTCGCGAACGACCTGTCCGGCGATGCTAACGGTCTATCACTCACGGGCTACTGCAGTAGCCGTGGTATTGTGAAAAGACCGGCTGGCCTAGTATGCCGAAATGGCGGGAATGCACGGCTGGATGTTTCGTGGCTTTGGCGTCGCGATCATAGACGGTGGTAACATTCATGTACCCCTCGCCGACAACCTCCAGAAAGTGCAGGGCATTGACGGCACGGACAACGCGCAGAGTTGCGGTCGTCTCTCCGCGCTTGGCAACGGCCGTTTGCTGATCAATGGCGATCGCGGTGATGTCGAAGCTGATACGCCCGGGCTTTTCGACCTTGAAGCGGCCTTTTTCAAAGGAGCGTGCGGCACCGACATTGAAGATGCAGGAATACGAATGTGGATCGGCCGCGGTCACTGGGCTGGCCATGGCTGCAAGGCAAAAGAGTATGGTCGGTAAGCGCAGATACATCATGAAGCGGGTCTCGGAACACAAAGTCGGTCATCTTATCTGCGCACGCTGATTGCAGAGGCGCCAGCATAGCTAGCACGGCATCTGGCGGCGGTCAGTGACACTATCTCAACAAAATGACTCGCAGGTCCCGATCACTTGCCGGTCCAGTTCGGTTTGCGCTTTTCACGAAACGCGGCTTGGCCTTCCGTGGCGTCCTCGGTCAGGGCTGCCAGTGCAATTTGACTTTCTGTGAACGCGGCAGCTTCCTCGAACGGCATCGCCTCGATTCGCTTCAACGTGTAGAGCGACCTGCGGATGGCTGACGGAGATTTGTCCAGTATTCGGTCGAGTAGCCAAGCCATTTTGGCATCAAGATCGTTTGCCACATGATTAATCAGCCCAAGACTCTTGGCTTCGATCGCATCAATGGGCTCGCCGGTAATGACAAGTTCGTTCAATGCGCGGCGCGGCATGATGGTTTTCAGCATCGCCAGGACTTGAGCCGGAAACACCCCGATCTTGACTTCAGGCAGGCCGAAGATGGCTTTGTCATGCGCCACCGCGAGGTCAGCCAATGCCAGTAGGCCCATGCCGCCGGCCATGCAGGCGCCGTTGACCCGGGCGATGATCGGCACATTCACCCGCCGTGCGGCTCGCATCAAATCAGCTAAGCGGCCATAGGGTTCCGATGGGTCGATTTTGAAGGCGTTGCCTTGGAGGTCGGCACCCGCGCAAAACGCCTTGTCGCCAGCCCCGGTCAGCACGATGGCGCGTACGGATTTGTCCGACTCGGCTTGAGTAAACGCCGCCGCGATGCCGGCTAAGACATCTCCCGTGATGGCATTGCGGCGCGCTTCCCGCGTGATGGTCAGGGACAGAACAGGGCCGTTGGCGGTCAAATTGTAGTCAGCGGACATGGCGAGACCTGGGAAAACTGCGATGCGCGGAGCATGTTCGGTTAAGCGGAGCCGGGTTAACCGCAAAGAATCTGAGGGGCAAAGTGTCGGCAGGGCTTGTCTGATCTAAACCAAGCAGCAAGCGCTCAAGCTCAGCTTACCCAACCTTGTGGCAACACCAACCGATATAGCGCATGCCGTTTTTGGGGAAGGTGGCGCGACGCCAGTGGCGCGCCAACCGCCAGCCTCGGTCAGGAGAGGACCCGCGACTTAACCGGTCTCACCCGGCCTTACTTGAACAACGCTGCCGACAACTTGCGGCGACCTTCCGACGTCATTGGATCCTTTGGGCCCCAGGCATCGAAGAATTGCACCACTTGCTTACGTGCCGCTTCGTCATTCCAGGCGCGGTCGAGACGAATTGATTGCAGCAATTGATCCATCGCCTCCGATTTTTTGCCTTGAACAGCTAACGCCTTGGCGAGGTCAATGCGGGCCTGATGATCTTTCGGGTCGGCTGCTATGCGGGCCTCGAGTTCACGCGTATCTCCGGCGGATCCGGCCTGCCGCGCCAACTCGATTGCAGCACGGGCTTGCGCCACAACCGCAAGCGACGCCTTGTCTGGCGCCACGAGTTTCAAGGTTTGCTCTGCTCGATCCAGATCGCCGCTCTTCATGTAGCACTGCGCCAGACCTGCAATTGCCTGTGGGTTCTGCGCCTCGGCCTGCAGGATCGCTGCATAGATTTCTGCCGCCGCCTGCAGGTCATTGGCATCCAAGGCCTGCTGTCCAGCCGCCAAAGCTTCGTCGATATCGCCAGCGCCGGCTTCGCCTGCGATCCGCTCCACAAGGGCACGCACCTGCATTTCCGGTTGCGGCCCTTGAAAACCATCAATGGGTCGACCGTCAACGAAGGCATACACCGTCGGCAGCGCCTGGACGCGCAATTGGCCGGGAATGGTCGGGTGCGTGTCGACGTTCATGCGCAGCAGCTGAACCTTGCCGCCTTGTTCCTTGACGATCTTTTCCAGGATGGGCGACAACTGTTTGCATGCCGCTGAACGGTCCGAAGTAAAGTGCACCAGAACGGGCGATTTCTTTGATGCCTCCAGGACTTCCTTGGCAAAGCCCGCCGTGGTCACATCCTTGACACCTGCTGCTGGCGCACCAGCGTTTCCACCAATCATCATGCGTCCGTCTCCTCAACATCTAGCCGCTGGGCATTTGCTCGCTCAACCAACGGCGCCAATGGGTACGATCAGCGGCTCATGGCCGGTCGCGCGCAGAAACGCCAGCAGGTCATCACGCGCGATAGCAGTGGTCGCGGTGTTTTCCAGCGGATGGCAATTAATGGTCTCATAGCGCATCAACGCGGCATCCACCACCACGCAGACGCGACGATCGGGATCATTGATAACGGCGAAAGCCGTCACCGACCCCGGGGCTACGCCGAGCACTTCGGCCAACACATCGGGTCTCCCAAACGAGAAGCGTGCCGCACCCAATTGTTTGTGCAGAGCCTTCAAGTCCACGGGCGTGTGAGATTCAGCGACCACCAACCAGAGCTTGTCCTTGGCGTCTTTCAGAAACAAGTTCTTAGTATGTCCGCCGGGCAATTCACGATGCAGCGCATCACTCTCTGCGACCGTGAATACGGCCGCATGTTCATGCGTTGTCGTTCTGATGTCCAACGCGTCGAGATAGCGGAACAGTGAAGCGCGCGCAGGGGTCATGAGAGCAAGGGCCAGTGTGAATCAAGGTCGGTTGTTCGGCAGATTTAGTGCGGCGCACGTGATTGGCAATATCAAGCAGCGCGTGGGTGCTGCGCAAAATCGAGCCCAACGCGAAACTACCGCCGTCCAAACAACTTCTCGATGTCCGTGAGTTTCAATTCCACATAGGTCGGCCGGCCATGATTGCATTGAC
>JAYSUN010000522.1:0-3390 GCA_043719045.1 Hyphomicrobiaceae bacterium
CGGCCTGATAGCCGCGATTGCAGGCAATTCTGGCCTCAGCCGGGGCAGCACTTAAGGCCGCCAGAACGGCGGCGGCAGCGATCATCTTGTAGTCAAGCATTGGGACCTCCTTGGGGCTCGCCGGACGGCTCACTATGGGGGGCGCACGGCTCTGAATATAAGTACGCTGCAACGGACTGGTTAGTTTCGGCTCCGCGGTCTCCGGCAACGCAAAAAAACCAGCTATATGCAGGTCTCGACGAGATCGTATAAGTATCTCGCGCAAAGGGTCTTAAAACAAGACACCATTGTATGATCGGGGGATCTGGTATGCTG
This sequence comes from Hyphomicrobiaceae bacterium, assembly GCA_043719045.1. Lineage (GTDB taxonomy): Bacteria > Pseudomonadota > Alphaproteobacteria > Rhizobiales > Hyphomicrobiaceae > JABFRJ01. The sequence continues at coordinate 316 of JAYSUN010000522.1, forward strand.
ACAGTTTATGCAGCCAACGCGGGCAAACTCGTACGCCAAACCGCAATTCCGGCGATCGGGGGCGACGCCGTATGGTTCGACCTGCTCAATCCGACTGAAGATGAAGATCATCAGGTTGAACAGGTTCTGGGTATATCGGTTCCAACACGCGACGAGATGCGGGAAATCGAAGCCTCCAACCGGTTCTACAACGAGGGCGGTGCCTCCTACATCACCACGTTCATCGTCCATAACGGCCACAATGGACCGCCTGAAAGTTCCACCCTGACATTCATTTTGAGCGGCAACAGGCTGGTGACCGTGCGCTATGCCGAGCCAAAAATGTTTCCAGAATTTCTTAGCCGCGTCGAACGTGGCGATGCTCCGGTTGGAACGGCGGCCGCCATTTTGGCCGGACTGTTTGAAAGCATGATTCAGAGCAAAGCCGACTTGATCGAACGCGTTCAAGACGCAGTCGACAAACTGGCGCACGGAATTTTCGACATGAAGACGCGCGGCAATCGCAGCAAACAGCTCGACGATCTGCTGAAGGTAATCGGCCAGGAAGGCGATATCGTTGCCCGGGTTCAGGATAGCGCGACATCGATCGATCGCAGCCTGCATTTCTTTGAAACGGCGGCTCATGACCAGGGCTGCGAGGCAAAAATCAAGTCACGCATCGATGGCGCACAACGCGATAACGCTTCGCTGGCCGAGCACCTGCGGTCACTTTCGAACAGGGTCGGCTTCCTGCTCGACGCCACTCTTGGCATGGTTACGGCCGAGCAAAACCAAATCATCAAACTGTTTTCGGTGATGGCCGTCATGCTGATGCCACCGACGCTTGTAGCCTCAATCTACGGCATGAATTTCCGTCACATGCCTGAACTCTATTGGGACTGGGGATACCCAATGGCGATGGGCTTAATGCTTCTCGCCGCCCTCATTCCATTTGTGTATTTTAAGCGGAAGGGATGGTTGTGACGTAGATACGGCAGCGATTATCAGCCAGCGACCGAAGTCCGGCACGTTGTTCGCGCTCAAACGCTGGAGTTGCCGAATGTCAATAATTTCGGCACATTGCCGAGATGCGCTATCGACGCTTAAAAGTGCCGGGTGGCACGTATTTTTTTACAGTGGTGACCCACCAGAGGCGCCCGCTGTTTATCGATGATGGGGCTGTAGCAACGTTTAAGAACGTGACGGCACAAGTTCGCGCTCGCCATCCATTCGCGATTGAGGCCGAGGTGATTCTGCCAAATCATTTGCATACAATTTGGTCGTTACCAGAAGACGACCTAAATTATTCTAACCGTTGGATGTTGAGCAAGAGCGGCGTTACCAGAGCCATGAATAAATGCGCGAACCAATTGGCGCAGCAGCCGAAAAATTTAGCAACGCTTCCTCTCCCAATTTGGCAAAACCGGTTCTGGGAACACCTCATTAGAGATGAAAATGACTTCGGCTCCCACGTCGAATATATCCATTTCAATCCAGTCAAACATGGATTGTGCGTAGCACCCAGGGATTGGCTGCACTCAAGCTTTAAAGACTTTGTCGAGCGCGGGGACTATCCCGCCGATTGGGGCAGCAGCGATATGCCAAAATGGCCCGATGGCATGGAACGTAGATTGGAGTGACCGCGGCCTACGATTTCACGATATTTAACGGTTCTGCGTAGGTCGGAGTGAGGGAGCGTTTTGCGACCGAAGTCCGACACTCTGGCGATGAACTTGCCAATCTAATCTGAAGCACAAAAGCGCTTTAAGCCATCACCAAATGCCACGCAACCGCCAGCCCGCCACAAAGGCCAAGTGTGGTGATGATGCCGCGATGGAGGGCGAATAGCAGCACGAAGGCGAGCACTGAGAGCAGGACTGCTGGCCAATTGATGCTCGCCAACACTGGGATATGCACGTTGAACGGACCGATCGCGGTATCGTTGACGCGGCCGAAAATCGTGTGCAACGCGAACCAGACCGTCAGGTTTAAAATCACACCAACGACGGCGGCGGTGATAGCCGCCAACGCGCCCTTGAGGCGGGGCTGGGATTGCAATCGCTCGATGTAGGGCGCGCCAGCAAAAATCCACATGAAGCATGGCGCAAAGGTTGCCCACAGCGCCACCAACGCTCCCAGTAGCCCCATCAAGACCGGCGATCCGCCGCCATGGCGCCATGCTGCCAGTGTGCCGACAAACTGCGTGACCAGGATCAGCGGACCAGGTGTCGTTTCGGCCAAGCCGAGCGCGTCGAGCATTTCGCCCGGTTGCAGCCATTGATAGCTCTCGACTACATCTTGCGCCATGTAGGCGAGCACCGCGTAAGCGCCGCCAAACGTCACCACTGCGAGCTTGGAAAAGAACCACGCCAATTTCGACAGCACATGATCCTGGCCAAAGACGAGGGCCACGAGTGCGAGGGGCGCAATCCAAATGGTAAGCCAGGTGGCGACGGTCTTGGCTGTTTGAGCCAAGGGGATCGGAGCCACCGAGTTGATTACAGCGGTTTCTGGCTGAGATGCATGCGTGCGCCAGAATCCAAACATAGCCGCTGCCAATACGATGACGGGAAACGGAACACGGGCAAAAAAGATGGCGACAAAGGCAAGGCTCGCTAACACCCAATCAGTTTGGCCCTTCAACGCGCGGCGGGCGATGCGCAACAAGGCCTCGACCACGATCGCCAGAACGGCGGCTTTGACACCGGTGAAAAGCGCCGCCGACAACGGCACCTGTCCGAAGGCTGCATAAAGTAGTGATAGCACCAGCATGACGGCCGCACCCGGCAGCACGAACAGTAGCCCGGCTGCAAGACCGCCTTTCAATCCATGCAAGCGCCAGCCTACATAAGTCGCGAGTTGCATCGCTTCGGGGCCAGGCAACAGCATGCAAAAATTGAGGCCGGTGAGAAAGCGCTGCTCGTCGATCCATTTTTTCTCGTCGACCAGTACCCGGTGCATCATGGCGATCTGGCCAGCGGGGCCACCAAACGATAGCACGCCGATTTTCAGCCATACGCGCAGGGCCTCTGGCCAGGCTGGTTGCGCGCCCCGCCGCGTGTCCGCCCCGCAATCGCTCATGCCGTGCTGCCTTTC
>JAYSUN010000523.1:0-9576 GCA_043719045.1 Hyphomicrobiaceae bacterium
CCAACCTCGCCTGGCCCCATGGCAAACCACCGAGTTCGGGTTGCTCTGGCGGCTGATCGATCTCGATGATGCCGTCCTCTCTGCGGCGTCAGCAATGCTAGACGCCGACGAGCAGGCCCGTGCCGCGCGGTTTCGCTTCCCGCATGATCGCGACCGCTACATCGCGGCACACGTTGCCCAGCGCCTCAGTCTCGCAGAAGTGCTGGGCCAGACTCCTGATCGCATTGATTTCCGTTACGGCGAACACGGCAAACCAACGCTCGCCATCGATCGTGGTTGGGTGTTCAACCTCAGCCACAGCGACAACGTCGGCCTCATCGCGCTGGCGCCATCCGACGGCGTCGTCAACGTCGGCGCGGATGTCGAACGCGTGCGGCCAATTCCCGATTGGGACGCTTTGGCCGACGCTCATTTCAGTCGCGCGGAATACCGAGCCCTCGCGACCATCCACAGCCAGGTACGAGCCTCGTCCTTTCTTCGCTGTTGGACCCGCAAGGAGGCCTGTTTGAAAGCAATCGGCACTGGCCTGACGCTGTCGCCGTCAACCTTCACAGCTGGCGTCCTCGATGGCGACTTGACCGTATCGATCGCGGCCGACGGTAACTTGCATTGCGTGCGTGTCGGCACGATCCTGCAGGATGATGCCCTGATCGGCGCCATCGCGTGGTCGGAACGACGATCATGAATTAACGCGCAAGAAGACGCGATAGCCTCGGTCGACGATGCTCAATGTAATCGATTATATCAACATACGGACGTTGTCGTGGGTCTGATCAGAACATTACAGGGCAGCGTCGATGCATTGGCGCGCACGCGTTACTTCCGGGATCGGGAACGCCAGCGGGCGCTTGCGATCTTTCATGCCAATCGCGATCAGAACCTGTTCCTGGGCACGTACGAAAGTTGGGAGGCGGCGACCGCTGCCGCAGTGGCTCATGGCCGCGTCAGTTACGACAACGATGAAAGTGCCGCCATTTACGACCACCGCACGCGGATCGACACGTACGACTATCCAGCACTCTACTGGCTATTGCGTTCGATGCAGGAAGGCCATCGCGGCGTCGCGGACGTCGGGGGTAGCATCGGCATAAAATTTCTGGCTTTCCGTGACGCACTCGCCATGTGGCCCGACTTGCGCTGGACAGTTCATGATGTGCCCGCTGCCGTCGCTCGAGGTCGCGCATTGGCAATCGAGCGGGGCCAAGACGCTCGATTGCAGTTCGCCGATGCCTTCGACGAGCTACAAGGGTGCGACGTCCTGTACACGTCGGGTGTCCTCCAATACTTGCCGCAAACTCTGGGCGAAATGCTCGCTGGTTGGACACACTTGCCGAGACGCATCGTCATCAACACGACGCCCATCCATCCAGCCCAGGATTTTTTTACGGTGAACAGTATCGGCACTGCATTCTGCCCGTATCGGGTGCAGAGCCAAGCCGTTCTTGTTCGAGGGTTGACCAAGCTGGGTTTTCGATTGCGTGAAACCTGGATCAATCCCGACAAAGAGATGACAATTCCGCTGTCTCCAGAGCTTAGTTTGCGACACTATAGTGGTTTTTGTCTGGATCGTGCACGCTGATGCCCAGGGCAGCCATAAGGAACCAATCAGGATGACGGAACAGCTGCAACGGGCGCGCCCATTGCTGTTTGGCGTGCCAGGACGCAAGCTATTTGGCATGCTGCACCCGCCTGCAACCGCAGCAAGCAGGCGCCCATCGATCCTGCTGTGCAGTCCGTTCGGGCAGGAAGCGATTCAATCGCATCGGACCTACAAGGTGCTCGCCGAACGTTTAGCGCGTGCTGGTCATGCGGTGCTGCGCTTCGACTACTTCGGCACTGGCGACTCCGAAGGCGAAGACACCGAAGTGACCCTGTCTGGGTGGTGCCAGGACATCAACCTTGCGAACGCTCAATTGCGTGCGCTGACTAACGACCGCCCTGTGTTGTGGCTTGGCCTCGGTCTCGGCGCTGCAGCAGCCTGGCTCACTGCTGCAAAATCCACGCAACCGCCGGCACGATTGCTTCTGTGGGATCCAGTCTTTGACGGCCGCAACTATGTCGCCACACTGCGTCGCCGCCACGATGAAGCGGCACGCGATGCGCTCAGTCTTCCGTCTCGACGCGTTCTTCCGGCAACCGATGTGATAGAGGCAATCGGCTTTGCTGTTGCCCCAGTGTTCGCCGCTGAACTTGACGCTCTCGACGTCAATAAAATACCGACGCTCCCAGTCAACATCCAAGTCGTGCTGATCGCGGCGGCGGATAGCCCGAATAGCGCAATCTTACTTGCGCAGAGTTGCAACCGAGGGCAGGCGCTGCGTCATTTGGATGTCACGTCCGGGATGGATTGGATGGCGGAAAACAACGACGGCGGCATGTTAGTGCCGGGCCCCGCGCTGCAAAGCCTCATCGCTCTGTCAGGTGAAGCATCATGATGCAACGCGCCGTGATGTTTGGGCCAGGGGACGCGCTGGTCGGGGTGTTCACCGATCCAGCTGTCGTCCGACCTGGTGCACCGGTTGTGCTACTCACCAATGCCGGTGTGATTCCACGTCAGGGGCCGCATCGGATGAACGTGCGCCTTGCACGCGCGCTTGCTGAGGCCGGCGTGCCCTCGCTGCGCATGGATCTGTCCGGACAGGGTGACAGCCGTGCAATGGGCACCACAGCGAGCTTTCGCGTACAAGCCGTCGCGGATCTTCAAAGCGGCATGGATTGGGTGCAACAGTCCACTGGGGCTTCACGCTTCGTTATCTTTGGGATCTGCTCCAGTGCCGTCAACGGCTACGATCTCGCGCTCGCTGACGGGCGTGTCTCCGGCATGCTGATGTTTGACGGCTTCTGGTACCGCAGTCGCTGGACCAAGCTGGTTCGCAACTTCAAGCGCGCAACGGCCGCATCTTGGCGAGACCGCATTGAGGCAATCAGACGCCGCATAGTGCCGATCGCCGCCCAAACGGAATCCGAAGTGACGGCGCGTGCCTCGGCCATGATGTTGAACAGCACGTATCTCGCAAATCCACCGTTGCCGTCCTTTGTCGACGCGATGCAGCTCCTGGTCGATCGGGGAACGGCCGTGTATATCGTCTACAGTGGATCCGTGATCGATTTTTATAGCTATACCGCGCAATTTAAGGATGTCTTTGGTGCCTATCCGTTTTTCTCTCGGATACGCACGGGTTACCATCCGGAAATCGACCACACGTTTATCACAAGGCACGCACAGCAGCGGATGATCGATCTGGTCCGTGGCTGGGTTGTCGAACAGTCGGACGGGCAGAACTCATCTCGTCGTTGACACGAAGGAGAAGCCTTGCGGCCCTGGCACCAAGTGATGATTGCGGCAACAGTGCTCGCACTTGCCATCGCAGCGATGAGCTTGGCTGTTCCGTCTTGGCGCCAGTCATGGTTGGAGCAATTGCCTCCGACGTGGCGCATTCGTTTGATGGCGTCTTGGCGCGGCGTCGATGTCGATCACGGCCAGCGACTGACAACGATCGACGGTACCCAGTTGACGGCCAGCCTGTATCGACCGCGTGGCGCACAGGGGCCTCTACCAACTATTCTTGTCCGCCTGCCGTATCATCGGCTTCGCTATAGCGAGGGTTACAACGCCGGCATATTTTTTGCGCAACATGGCTACGCAGTCCTGGTGCAGGATCTGCGCGGCACTGGGGATTCTGGCGGCGAGCTGCTTCCCTGGTCCCATGCAGCTGACGATGCGATCGCCACCATTGATTGGATTGCGCGCCAAACCTGGAGCGATGGGCGTGTCGGCTCGTTCGGTTGTTCTGCGCTCGGTGAAACTCAGTTGGTGTCACAGGATCGGGCACCGGCGAACTGGCAAGCTATGATCGTCAGTGGTGCGGGAGGCGCGGTGGGTTCACTGAGGGGGCGGCATTCCTACTTCGGTGTCTACGAGGGAGGCGTCTTTCAGCTCGCGAGCGGCTTCGGTTGGTTTGCCGAATCTGGAGCGATGCAGCCGAACGCACCACCACCTCAGGCTTTCAAGGCATCACGCTTATTGCGCGAACTGCCCATTTCGACGTTGGTCGCGCGCGTGCGCCCGGCGCCGAATGGCTATAGCGCGTTCATGTCCACGCCCCTCGCCGATCGCAAGTGGCAGGACTGGGGATACCTCGGCGACGATAGCCGGTTGCGGGTGCCAGTACTCGCTTTCAACACGTGGGGAGACCAAACTGTTGCAGACACCCTGGCTCTAGCTGAGCATTGGCGACAGGCCGACCCTGAGGGGACGCTCGGACGTCAAAAGGTCGTCATATCCGCCGGCGCACACTGTGGTCACGAGGCAGCGGGGCGCTCCGGACGTTTCGGTGTCCTCACCGTCGGTAACGCCGACCAGCCTTACAAGCAGTGGTATTTGCGCTGGTTCGACCACTGGCTGCAGGCGCGCGGCGACGCGCTCGCTGAAATGCCAGCCTATACCTATTACGTTGTCGGTGCCGATACATGGCTTCAGGCCGACAGTTGGCCGCCTGCGGAAGCGCGTGCCGAACGCTGGTATCTTGCCAGTGATGGATTTGCCAACAGCCGACGTGGCAATGGACGACTTGCTCGCCAACCCGACGCCGCCGCCGCCGCCGACAATTGGCGCTACGACCCCGACAATCCCGTGCCATCCAAGGGCGGACCCATCTGCTGCACTGGCAATCCGGATGACCAGGCCGGACCGGCTGAACAAACTGAGGTCGAAGAGCGCACTGACGTGCTGGTCTACACCACTCCGCCGTTGACGGGGGATTTGTGGATCGCTGGGCCTCTCACGGCACATCTCATGGTGTCTTCAGACGCCAGGGATACCGATGTCATAGCGCGGTTGGTGCACGTTTGGCCTGATGGACGCGCGACGAGTATTCAAGAAGGCGCCCTACGCCTTCGCTATCGAAACGGCTTCGCGGTGCCCGAGTTGCTTGAGCCTGACGTCCCCGTTCGGGTCGTGGTTGACATGCGGTCGATAGCCTATCGCGTGCCACAAGGACACCGGCTGCGTCTGCATCTGACGAGTAGCAGCTTTCCACGCCTTGAGCGCAACTTGAATACCGGCGGCGATAACGCCACAGAGGCACACATCGTTGTTGCAAACAATCGCGTTCACTACAGCGTGCAGGGCGGTTCGTGGCTGGAACTGCCAGTCCTGCCACGTTGACGCGACCGGGCCTCCTGCAACTCACAATCGTCAGTCACCATGGCTAAGGTCGGCATGGACTACGCCGACGGCACGCGGCGCGGAATCATATCATCATACGTTGCTATCATGCGTTCGATCGAGAAGTGCGCCTCGGCGAAACGCCGACATGCGTCTGCTGATGGGCCGGCATCGAGCGTGGCTTTGATTGCGGCTGCGAGCGCAATAGGGTTCTCGGCCGGTACCAGCCGGCCAGTGACCGGATCAACGACTTGCCGGACTGACCCCACGTCACTCGCCACAACTGGAATTCCGGCACCTTGGGCTTCCATGACCACACGCGGTAAACCTTCGCTGAGCGACGGTAAGCAGAACACGTCAAGTGCCGGAAGGAGTTGGTGCACGTCATCTCGGTGACCAAGAAAGCTCACGCGCTCGCTGACGCCAAGGTCGACCGCCTGCGAGCTGAGACGAACGTGTTCACTGCCGGTGCCTATTATCACGAGCCGCACATCTGCTGGTAAATGCGCCAAGGCTGCAACAAGAGTGCGGTGGCCCTTGACGGGTTCGAGGCGCCCCGCAGTTCCAATCACGGGAGCGTTGGCCGGTAGACCGATTGAAACGCGTGCCAAGCCACGGTCTCCGACTCGGAAGCGCTTGAGGTCGACACCACCCGGAACCACGCGGATCGACGCGGAGGGAAGCATGTCCGCGAGTCTTGCCGCGATCGATTCTGAAATCGCAAAATGGCTTGGCCGCACCAGCCGTGCCGTCCACACTAAAAGTCTGCGCCGGCTTGGCTCTGCATAATGCCAAACATCATGTTCGACATGAACGATCACCGGAACGCGTGCGATGCGCGCGGCTAAGCCACCATAAAACAAAGGGTTGCTGCGATGCAGAAAAATCGCACGCGGAGACAACGCTTTGAGCCGCCGTGCGAGTCGCAGCACCAAGGCCGGCTCGAGGCGCGGCGCCCGTCCGAAGCCTTCAACGCGATCAGCCAATGGCGCAAGCCCAGGCCAACCCCGCAACAAGTCTTCAGTACTCCCCTCAAGACTGACAATGCGAGACGCATGTTGCGACTGCTGCACAAGATCCGAGACCATGGTCTCGATCCCACCTGGCCGCATCTGGTTGACGATGTGCACCACATCGCACTGTTGCCTCAACATCGAGAGTTCACCATGAAAATTCACCGAGCTGACATCTCACAATAGAATTCATGATATTGGCAAATAGTAACCATCAGGACCCGCAATGACATCCATTGCTTTAGCCAGCCTCGATGGCCATCTCAGGCGGCGCTCGCGAACCAGTTTGTCACAAAAGCCGCTGCAGGTAAATTTAGCAGATGGGCTTGACAATTTATTGCTGTCTAGGCCAGTTAGATCTCCACTGCTAACATCCGAAGTTAGGGCTAGAAGTTCTCGGTTTATGTGCTTCTGGTCGCCTGTTGTAGGATTGCGTAATTATGTTGACTTGCAGAATTGAACATTCCGCTATCAGCGCGCTCATGTTTCTCGCTGCCACCTTGCCCGGCAGTGCCCCTGTTTCTGCACAAGAGTTAGAGCGCAGCACTGTAATCGCAGACGTGCTGAAGTCAAAGATCGTCCAGGGATCCGGCATCAAGCCATCGGCAGCAGCAGCTGTCGGATTGACCTCCGAGCCCGACGCCTCCCTCGCCGCAATAGAACGCGCCTTGGGTGCCAAGATGAGCAATGCGGAGCGTGTCAACATCCGCATTCCCGGCTATCCAGTGCTGTCTGGCGAATATCGCATCAACGGCGACGGCACATTGTCTCTCCCCGGCATCGGTCGCCTCGAGATTGGCGAGCTGTCGATCGCGGAGTTCGAAAAGCAGCTCGCGTCGGAAATCTCAGGCATCAATAATCGCGATGTCAGCGTTGCGATTGAAATCGTCGACTATCGACCCGTCTTTGTCTCGGGCGTCGTCGCAAGGTCAGGATCATTCCCATGGAAGCCTGGGCTCACTGTGCTGCACGCCGAGGCATTGGCCGGTGGTCTGTTCCGCGGATCGACGGCAGGAGAGGACGGTGTGATTACGTCGACGACCGACCGTGAGCGCGAACGGGCCGTTCGGTCTGCGTACGATCTTGCGGCGACGTTGGCATTGATCACTAGGCTCAAGACAGAGAGGAGCCATGGCAGCACCTTTGCTTTGCCCGCGCGGGTCGCCTCGCTGATTTCAAAATCGGAACAGGAGTCGCTGGCCGCGGCGCAACTAGCGACGCTACAGAGCCGGTCAACCGTTTTTGCCAATCGCGTTGCGGCGGCCGAAAATACCAAGGCCTTGGCTGTCAAAGAGAAGAGTGCACTTGCGTCGCAGCGCCTCAACATTCTGGACCAACTTGCTAAACGGCGGGCAACGCTCAAGAAAGTCGAGATCATGACGGGAGCGGGTTACACCCGTGGCGACCGACTGTTCGACGAACAGGTCAGGATCGCCGAACTCGAAGAGCGCCTCACCAACGTCACCATTGCCATCTCGAGATTGGAGATCGCTGCGGCGGCAGCTCAACAGGAACTTGATGCCTTTGTGCTCGGCCGCAGAGCAGAGATTGACATGGAGCTATTGTCGCTTGAGCAGCGAACCGCGCAGCTGGAAATTGAAATCGAGAGTGCCAACGGTAGCTATCAGCGCGTGACAGGCCATGACGCCATCGCGTCACGCAGCACGCGACCTGTAGTCGCGACCTACGAAATTGTGCGGCTGGTTGCTGGAAAATCGACCGTCATCAATGCAGGCCGTTCAACCACATTGCAGCCCAACGACGTGCTCGTGGTCAATTTTGCTCGAAAGAATGCGAGCTGAATTCGGCTCCGACAGCAGGACCGAGGTTGGTCGTTAAGAGATAGTGACGCGCGGTGGAAACAAATGGCATGACTCCTGACGGCAAATCACTCAGATTTCGGCTTGTCACAGAACAATCTGAGTTGTTCGCGATTGCAGATCAGTGGCGCGAGCTTCTGAGGTCGAGCGCCGCTCCTCAACCGATGAACGATCCCAGCTGGCTGTTGATTTGGTGGCGCCATTACGGTGTTGGCACTGAGATCGCCATTGGCCTGCTTTATGACGACGATGTGCTCGTGGGCCTGGCACCGCTGTGTCTTCGGAACTACCTTTATCGCCTGGGACTTATGTTTCGGCGCTTGCAGTTCATGGGCCGTGACGCGAACGAAAACGACGGAGTTTGCTCGGAATACATGGGCTTTGTTGCGCGACGTGGGTATGAAAATTGTGTTGCTCGCGACTTTGTCGACCTCATCCACGCCGGAAAGTTTGGCCTGTCGCACGAAGTCGTGCTTGGCGCGATGGACAATAACAATCCCACAATGTCATTCGCTGAAGCGCGATTTACCGAATTGGGCCTGAGCTGCGAGCAAAGAGGCAGCTCACAGGGTTACTATATTCAGTTGCCGCAAACGTGGGAGGACTACCTTAACTCGATGTCCGCCAACCGCCGGCACTGCATCGAGGATTGCCTTGCTCAGTTTACCGAGTGGGCCTGGGATCGAGGATGGAAACTTGAACACGCCTCAACCCCTGAAGCGTTCAAGCAAGGCGTCAACGCATTCGTTTCCTTGCATGAGGAAAGGTGGCGCGGCGAAAGTAGCGCGGGCACCGGACCATTCTCGTCTCAGCGTTTCACCGCTTTTCACCGAGACTACATTGCAGCCCAAGCTGAGTTGCGAACTGTCGATGTCGCCTGCTTGACGATTGGCGGGGCACAGGTTGCAATCATATATACCATTCGGAATGGGAAGAAGGTTCTGGCGTACCAGCACGCGCAGATCAAGAATACGCCACCCAACGTGCGTATCTTGCATGTCATCAACGCTTTGATGATAAAAGAAGCAATTGAGCGCGGGGATGAGGAGTTTGACTTCCTTGGTGGGGAAGACAGTTACAAATCCGATTTCGCGACCCATACACGACCGATCGCCACACTCCGTGCGGCCAAGCTCACTGCGCGTGAGTTTGTCCGCCTACAACTGGTTGGCGTAAAACATGGAGTGGTCACTGCGCTTGATGCAGGTCGGGCTTTACGTCGTCCACCAATGGTGCCGGCCGCTCAGCGCAAGGTTGCTTTTGAACGACGGGATGCATAAGCCGCGCACGTTCAACGCCACGTAGCAATTGACGCGCGTGGTCACCATTACCGCTTTGCGCGTCTTTACCATATTCATCAAAGATCGTTGCAATACTGAGGCCCCGCATGTGCGCTCAAGCCTCCACCCAATGACGAGCTGCCACGTGTCGAACAAAATAAGTTAAGCCGAATCAATGCTCTAAGAAAATGCGCCAGTACATTTAGGACGTGTCCTCCATCGCCAGGTCAATCTTGCAAACGCGGTGAGCGCATTGTACAGCATTGATCCGAAGTGAAACTCCGCGCTAAATTTCC
>JAYSUN010000524.1:0-9576 GCA_043719045.1 Hyphomicrobiaceae bacterium
ATGCATCCGGCGGGCGGCGGCACTCAGGTCGGCGTAAGCTCGGATGACCGGTTGATAATTGCCGCCGATACAGGAACTCGGCGAATACTCGCGCTCGCGCTCACCGTCGGACAATTCCTGCCAGCGTCGCCTGCGAGGCATCGCGATTGATTCCCTTTGCCGACAACCCTTCAAGGCTATCAAAGGCCAGCCGAGCTGACGGCGGCAGCCGTACCAGATACGACGCGACTTTGTATTGCAAAGTCCGCTATTCACGACAAGTGTTCGGCAACTTCTCAGAGGCAGTTGAAGCGACGGGCGGACCAAGACACTACTTCCAGTCATCGGCTTCAAACAAATCGTGAAAGTGACGATGCCACCGCACCCGAACAACGCTCGCCCGCGGCCCTGGATGGGTCGGCGCCTCCTCCGGATCGAGGACGCACGCCTCGTCACCGGCCGCGGTCAATTCGCCGACGATATCGATTTACCGGGTGCGCTGCATCTCGAGTTTCTGCGCAGTTCCCGCTCCACGGGACGGATCGTTCGGATTGATGGCGCAGCGGCACGCGCAGCATCCGGCGTCATCGCTTTGTATACGGCTGGAGATCTGACGCTCAACGGCGAGCCTACCGTGAACCCGATGATTCCCGGATTGGTCGCCCCGACGTTCCATGCGCTTGCCGGTGAACACATCAATGCCGTGGGCCAGCCGATCGCAGCGGTCATTGCGTCGACACGCGCGGCTGCACTGGATGCGACGGAACTGATCGACATCCAGATCGCGGATACGGTCGAGCCGCCAGCACAGCGCGTGGCGTTTACCCAATCGATCAAGACCGCTGGTTGTGACGCGCTCTTCGCCGCAGCCGCACACATCGTGACGGTCGACCTCGACTACGCGCGTTTGGCCCCCATGGCCCTGGAGCCACGCGCGGCAGCTGCGCACTACAATACCAGCACCGGCCAACTCACGCTCTGGCTATCGACCCAGACACCACACCGAGCGCAGGAAAATCTCGCCCGATTGCTCAACACGGCACCCGACAAAATCCGCGTTGTCGCAGCCGACGTCGGCGGCGCGTTCGGCGGCAAGGGCTCGATTTATCCGGAAGAAGTTGTCGTGGCATGGGCTGCGATGACGTTGCGGCGGCCCGTGCGCTGGTGCGCCACCCGCTCCGACGAGATGTTGGCGGCGACACAGGGCCGCGGCCAGCGCATCCGCGGTGAAATGGCAGCCGACGCCACTGGCAGATGCGTCGCCGTGCGCGCCCGCGTGACGGCGACGCTCGGTCATTGGATGCCATTCAGTGGCGCTATACCCGCACGCAACGCCGTCCGCTGTGTGCCGGGCCCCTATGACATCGCAGCCGTTGATCTCGTCTGTGAGGGTCAGACGGACAACACGGCGTCCGTCGGCATCTATCGGGGCGCCGGCCGGCCCGAAGCCACCATGCTGATGGAACGGCTGATGGATGCGATGAGCCGGAAACTTGGTCGTGATCCCGCAGCGTTTCGCGCCGATCACCTGCTTGCACCCCAACAGTTGCCACACAAAATGCCAACCGGCGAAACCCTCGACTCCGGCGATTATCCAGCGTTGCTCGCGCGCGCAAAACAGCTCACCGACTATGCTCAATTGTGCGAAGCAATTCGCGCGCGGCGGGCAGGCGGCGCGGTCTGCGGTCTTGGCATTGCCTGCTATGTCGAGCCCTGTGGACAGGGTTGGGAGAGTGCCACGCTGACCGTCGAGCCAGGTGGCCGCATTCGTGCGGCCGTCGGCTCAACGGCACAAGGCCAGGGACGCAGCACGTCCGTCCGCCAGATCGTAGCTGACGCACTTGGCGTTATGCCTGAGCAGGTCGATGTCGACATCGGCGATACCGCGGCCACGCCGAACGGCGTCGGTGCACTCGCCAGCCGAAGCACGGCTATCGGCGGCAGTGCGCTACTCAAAGCTGCCGCAGACTTGCGCGCATTGGCCCAGCCCTTGGCGGCAGTCCTTTTGCAAGCCCGCGAGGCCTCGTGGAACGGTCGGGTGTTTGCCGCGGCCACTCAAGCTCAAGTCGACTGGTCCCAATTGGCCGACGCCCATCCGGGGCAATTGTCAGCCGCCGTCCAGTATACGGCCGCTGGCGAAGCCTGGAGCAGCGGCTGTTGCATCGCCACCGTTTCGATCGAGACCGACACCGGCGTCCCGACTATTGAAACCATCGTCTGGGTCGACGATGCCGGTACCATCGTCAATCCAATGCTGGTCGAGGGCCAATTGCTCGGCGGCCTCGCACAGGGCGTCGGTGAAGCCCTGATGGAGCAGTTGGTCTACAGCGCCGACAAACAATTGCTCACCGGTTCGCTGATGGACTACGCCGTGCCGCGCGCAGCCGACATCCCGCCCGTCACCATCGATAAATTGTCAACACCATCGCCCGCCAACCTGCTTGGAGCCAAGGGCGTTGGCGAAGCCGGTTGTATTGGCGTGCCGGCTGCGATCGTCAACGCGGTGATGGACGCACTGCAGCCCTATGCTATTGATCATCTGGACATGCCGCTGACCAGCGCCAAAATCTGGCACGCGATGCAACCGAAGTAGCCGGGCACAGGGACGCGCGATGAAATACGAAAAGCAGACTGCGAAGGCGTACTCCCGAGCCAACATGCGTGGCATCTGGGCGGCAGCATTGATGCCGTTCCAATCCGACGGCACCATCAACGAAGCGGGCTTTCGCGCCAACATGCGCCACTGGATCGATGATCTGAAGATCGACGGCTTTTTTATCTCGGGCAAGCAGGGTGAATTCTTTTCGTTGAGCCTTGCCGAGCGCAAACGCACATTTGCATTGGCGGTCGAAGCGGCAGCTGACAAGGCCGGCACCATCATGTCGTGCTCGGATCAGAACCTCGACACGGTACTGGAGTTGGCAAAACACGCCGAGGCCGTGGGCGCTGACTATATCGTCGTCCACGCCCCCGTCCTGCATTTCCATAAAGCGCATGACGAGACAGTGTTTGAATACTACCGCCACATCGCTTCGCAAGTGAATATCGGCATCGCGCTGTGGAGCCATCCGGACAGCGGTTACTTGCTGTCGCCGGAATTATGTGCGCGCTTGGCTGACATCGAAAACATCATCGCGATCAAATACTCCGTGCCACGCCCGATGTACGCCAAGTTGACCGAACTTGCAGGCGACAAGATCCTCGTCAGCACAGCGTCAGAGGATGAGTGGCTGGACAATATTATTGACCTGAAATGGCAACTGTATCTGTGCTCGTCGCCACCCTATTTGTTGCAGACCAAATCCGACTTGCGCATGCGCGAGTACACAGACTTGGCCTTCAAGGGAGAGCATGCGGCCGCGCGCCGCGTGCGCGACAGCCTGGAGCCCGTGCGGCGCGCGTTACACGCGACCCGCCCACTTGAAAAGCCGCACGCACATCAGAAATACTGGCAGACGCTGCTCGGCCAAGTTGGGGGCCATGTGCGGCGTCCATTGTTGGAATTGACTGACGTTGAAAGGGCCGCGACGCGCAAAGCCTTCCAGGCGTGCGGGTTGCGACAGACCTCAAGCACAATCAAAGCGGCAGAATGACCCGCACCAATACTGCCGGAGAGCCACCCATGTCCCCGCACCCAAAATTCAAACCTTTCAACTTCCAAAAGTGGATTGACGCAAATCGACATCTCTTGCAGCCGCCGGTCAGCAACAAGCAGCTGTTTGATCACGAGACGGGCATGACTGTGATGATTGTCGGTGGCCCGAACCAGCGCGTCGATTTCCACGATGATCCAGTCGAAGAGTTTTTTTATCAGCTGCAAGGTGACATGCTGATCAAAATTGCCGAGGACGGAAAAATCTACGACGTTCCGCTACGCGAGGGTGAGGTTTTTATTCTACCCCCCCACGCGCGCCACTCACCTCAACGACCCATTCCCGGCTCGATCGGTCTTGTCGTCGAAGGCACGCGGCGGGACACGGATCGCGACGGCTTTGAGTGGTTCTGTTTCAAGTGCGGCGGCCTCGTGCATCGCGTTGAGGTGCAAGTAAAAGACATCGTCAAAGACCTGCCGCCGTTGTTCCAGGCTTTTTACGGCGATACGTACGCGCGTACCTGCAAAGGTTGCGGCACAGTGCATCCAGGCAAGGAGCCACCAGCCGGTTGGGTCCAATCGGTGATCGGATAAACCGACGACGGCCCAGACTGACACATGCCTGCCGGGGAGCAGCTGGCGCCGGTCACCGTCGCGCGGCTGGACTGCGTTGGCGCCAGCACGTCGTGAGTACACTTTGTCGGTGGCAACAAACATGCCATAGGCAAGAGCGACGCGAAAACGACGTGACGGCTTCACGTCGCGCTTAAACATTGGACCCACGCATCACAATGCTTGTCGACCATCACTGCCATCTGGATTTTAAAGACTTCGCGCCCGAACAGGCCGCAGTCGTCGCACGCGCCAAAGCCGCAGGTGTCGGCATAATGGTGACAATTTCAACGCGCGTCAAAAATTACGACGTCTACCGTACAATCTCCGAAACATACCCCGAAGTGTTCTTCTCAGTTGGAACGCATCCGCACCACGCACATGAAGAACTTGACGTCACCGTCGCCGACTTGGTGACCCTTTCACAGCACCCGCGCTGCGTGGCGATTGGCGAAGCCGGTCTCGACTACTATTACAATGACAAATCCCCGCGTGATGCCCAGCGGCAGGGGTTGCTCAACCACATTGCAGCCGCACGCGCTACCGGCCTACCACTGGTCATCCATTCCCGCGATGCCGACGACGACATGGCTGACATTCTCGAACACGAAATGGCCAAAGCCTCATTTGCGGCCGTGCTGCATTGCTTCACGGGTGGCGCACGTTTGGCACACCGTGCGCTGGATCTGGGGCTCTACATCTCCTGGTCGGGCGTCCTGACTTTCAAGACCTCGGACGCGCTACGCGCCATCGCCAAATTTGTGCCGGCGGATCGCATTCTCGTTGAAACCGACAGCCCGTACCTGGCGCCGATGCCGCATCGAGGCCAACGCAACGAACCCGCATTTGTGGCTCATACAGCGGCGGTGCTGGCGTCCGTCCGCGGCGTCAGCACCGCCGAGATCGCCGACGTCACAACCGCTAACTTCTTTCGCCTCTACAGCAAAGCCAAACCGCCGCAACCGAGTTGAGTTCGAAGCGCCACTTGCATTGAACCGACAGTGAAGGCAGATTTCTGGCCATGACAAAGAATCAAGACGCTGCAACCGTTCGCGTCTGGGACCTGCCAACGCGGTTGTTCCATTGGTCGCTGGTGTTCTGTATCGCCAGTGCCTGGGTCAGTTTCCGCTATGCCGAAACCATCGGCGATCCCACGCTGAAATGGCACCGCTATAACGGCTACGCGATTTTGGTGTTGCTGGTGTTCCGGGGGCTGTGGGGCTTTTGTGGTTCATCGACGTCGCGATGGCGCGCGTTCGTCACTTGGCCGTGGCATGCAGCGGCCTACGGCCTGGACCTCGTGCGTGGCCGCGACCGGCACTATCTCGGCCACAACCCGATGGGCACGTATATGATTTTGGCGTTGCTCACCGTGGTCGGTGTGCAGGCGACCATGGGCCTCTTTGTCGTCGAGCATAACGACACAAGTTGGGGCCCCCTGTACAAGCTCGTGTCAGAGGCCACGCAGAAATGGATCACACGTTGGCACATCTGGACATTCTTCTGGATCATCCTGCCGCTGATTGGCGCGCACATCGTTGCAAACACGCTCTATGGCCTGCTCAAAAAGGACCCGCTGATCACCGCCATGGTCACCGGCAAAAAACCGGCCGGTGACTACGAAGACGCCAGCGAGGCCGTCATTGCCCGGGATGTCTGGCTCAAAGCCGCCGCGTGTCTGGCCGCGGCCTTGACGATTGTCTTCGGTGGCATTCTGGTGCTCGGCGGTAAGATTTTTTACTGATCATTCCCCGGTTCAGCCAGCTGACGACGTCTTGACGTCGGCGAAGTGGATGTCAGGGTTTTTGTCCCGGGTCCAACGCAGGTCGAATTCGGAGGCTGCGAGAAACACCGGGTCACCGTCGAGGTCGGACGCAACCGAGGAATGGTTCCGCTCGATGAAGCGCGCGAGTTCTGCTGGCTTGTCCGCCGAGATCCAGCGCACAGTATTGTACGACGCCGTTTCAAAAATGATCGGCAGGCTGTATTCATGTTGCAGGCGGTCGCCGAGCACGTCGAGCTGCAATGCGCCGACCACGCCAACAATGGGCGATGACCCGTCGTTGGGTGAAAAGATCTGCACCACACCTTCCTCAGCCATTTCCTTGAGCGCTTCACGCAGCTTCTTGGCGCGGATGGCATCCTCCAGGCGCACACCACGCAGGATTTCCGGGGCGAAACTTGGGATGCCAAGGAACGTCAAATCCTCGCCCTCCGTCAGCACATCGCCGATCCGAAGCGCCCCCTTGTTCGGGATCCCCACGACATCTCCGGCAAACGCCTCCTCGGCGAGCGAGCGATCTTGCGCGAAGAAAAATTGGGGCGCCTGCAGCACCATGCTCTTGCCAGTGCGCACCAATTTCACACGCATCCCACGTTCCAGTTTGCCCGAGCAGACCCGCATAAACGCGATGCGATCGCGATGGTTCGGGTCCATGTTCGCCTGGATCTTGAAGATCACTCCGGTCATCGCCGGTTCCGTGGCAGCAACCGTCCGCGTCGAAGCCGTCTGGCTCCGCGGTGGCGGGGCATGATCAATCAGTGCCTCCAACAAATCGCGGACTCCGAAATTCCGGAGCGCACTGCCGAAGAACACCGGCGTCAGCGTACCCTGCCGGAAAGCCGTCAGATCAAATCGACCGCAGGCACCGACGACGAGGTCCATTTCCTCGCGCCAGGCCGCTGTGCGGTTCTCATTGAGCAGCGTCTCGATTCGTGGATCATCCGGGCCCGATAGGGTGAGATCCTCCATCGCCGTGTCGATCATGCGCACGCGTTTCGTGGTGAGATCGTAGGTGCCACGGAACTCGCGACCCCGGCCGACGGGCCAGACCATCGGTGCCGTATCCAGCGCCAGCGTTTTCTCGATCTCGTCCAACAGCTCCAAGGGCTCGCGGCTGTCGCGGTCCATCTTGTTGATGAAGGTGATGATCGGGATGTCGCGCATGCGGCAGACTTCAAACAGTTTGCGCGTGCGGGTCTCAATCCCGCGTGCCGCATCGATCACCATGATGGCGGAGTCGACCGCCGTCAGGGTCCGATAGGTGTGGTCTGCGAAGTCCTCGTGGCCGGGTGTATCCAGCAGATTGAAAACGGCGCCCCCGTATTCGAAAGTCATCACCGATGTTGCGACCGAAATGCCGCGCGCCTTCTCGATCGCCATCCAATCTGACCGCGTAGACCGTTTATCGCCCTTGGCTTTGACTTGGCCCGCCAGCTGGATTGCACCACCAAACAGGAGCAGTTTTTCAGTCAGTGTCGTCTTGCCCGCATCGGGGTGCGAGATGATCGCGAAGGTTCGGCGACGCCCGATTTCATGGGCAATCACCTGCTGCTCCTTGCTCACGGGCAAGGCAGCAGCCTCGGCGACCTCCAAAACCTCAGTTTGATCGTCATCCATTGTGTAACCTCATGCGGCGTGCGGACCGGAGCGCCGGTGCACGGTCGTGCGCTCATGTAGCGCCTGCCGTGGAAATCGCAAACAGGGCCCAAGCAATTCAGCACTTCAGAAGTTCTCGATAGACATACCCCAGCCGCAATCGCTACGTTCGATGGTCATCCGTTGCATACATTTTATGAGGTTCGCTTTGTCCGCTCCCCAACCAGCGCCGATTTCGAGTCCTGCCTCACCACCGCCCAAAGCGACCGTCTCGACGAGAGCCAACCGCGCCGTTGTCCTACACAAACACTTCGATCTTTTGTATTGGTGGGTTGTCTGGTTGTACGCAGCCATGGCCGCAGGCGTGACGTACACCTTTGGTGACACCGTTGTAATTAACGGCAAAGGCGTCAAAATGTACTCTGAGCCTTGGCTGGCTGTCGGCTTTCTCACGGTCGTTCTGTTTGTTGCGATCTTTACTTCGGTCCGCGCCCGCGGAACCATGTCGATGATCCTCGTGCTTTCGATCTTCGCAGTCGGCGTGATTGTACACCTCGCCTATGGCTGGAGGCCCATCTTCGAGCTGTTTCCGTTGCTCCGCCTCCACATCAATCTTGGCTTCTATGTCGCAGTGTTTGCCATTTTGTTCCCCGTCTGGCTGTCGACAACATTCTTTTTCAACAGATTGCACGCCTATCACTTCAAGCCAGGCCGTCAGGTTTCCAGCGTCAAGCTGATCGGCGGGGCTGAGACCAACATCGCGACCCAGAACTTCGTCACCAATCGGCTGGGCGATGATATCTTTGTGCATCGCGTGCTCGGCCTATGGCCGTTGTTCGGAACCGGCGATATCGAGATCACGTACCAACGCCCAGGCGGCGGCGTCCATCACGAGGTCATCGAAAATGTCGTCCGCGCGACCGCGAAACTGCAGCAGATCAACGAACTTTTGGACAGCACTGGCTGACCCAATTGCAGACGCAGCCGAACGGCCCGAGGGTTATCCAAAGAAAAGCGCTCCGACCGGCTTGGCCACAGCCGCGACTCCCCCACACTATTACGTGTCCAGGTGATTCGTCACCTTGGATCACGCGCCTTGGATGCGCGCGCAGTTAGACGGGGACGACCAACCATGGACGCGGCACTCATTGAGCTGTCAGCCGCAGCGCCAAGGCAACGCCTGGACACAGACCGGATGCGCGACATCCTGTTGCTGCGGCTTGCCGTCAGCGGCAGAGCTTTGACCCGTGACGGACTGGTCAAGGAATTGGCGCCGCTCGCGGCCCACATTGTCGCAGCCGCCGACTGGAAAGCCATGCTGGAGCGCGATCTGGCCGCCTTGGCAGACGCGGGCTTGGCGGACGTCAAGGCCTCCAGCGTCGGCGCCACCGAAGCTGGTGTGAAGCGGGCAGCCATCGTACTCAGCGGCCGCGCCCCGTTTCCGAAGACTTGGCCTGAGGCGCGCGACGTCCGGCTCATTGGCAAAGTTCTTGGACTTGAGAATGAGCCGCTCACGCGTCTGAAAAAACTCGCGCGCCCCGACGGTTTGCGAGCCGCTGTGCTGGTGAAATCCTTTGGCTTGAAGTTGCGCGGTACACCCTCGCCGGTGCGCCTCCGGACAGGTCTCGCGAAAGTGGCTTTGGCACGGGCATTTGGCAGCGCTGTTGAAGCCAGCCGCGAAGATCGAACGGGGCTATCGGCGAAGGCCGGCCGCACTTTAGCTGGCCGGTTGGCGCGGGTGCCCAAGGACTTCCGCACCGATAGCCGCCTGATTGCAGGGCTGGCTGCCGATCAGATGGACGCGGATTCACTTGAGTTCGCGGCACTGCAATTGGCGGTGTTGCGGCGCTACGTGACCAAGGGGGATGCCCCGCCAAAGCTCGCAGCCGCAAAGCCGAAACGGCGCAGCGGCACGCCACAGTCACGCCCCCTAGCATTGATCCCGAAGTCGATCTCGCCGCAACTGGCCTTGCCGCTGCCGCTGCCGGTCCCCGCGCGACCGGCAGCTCCATTG
>JAYSUN010000525.1:0-3371 GCA_043719045.1 Hyphomicrobiaceae bacterium
CTCGACATGAGCCGGAATTGAGAGGTCGGACGCTTGCTAGCCAGAACTGATATCTGGCTAGACAAAATCACCTAAGCAGCCCATATCTCCCACATGACCCGCCCCGCCACCCAGCTCAACGTCCGCTCGCCTTATGCCAAGGAGCGTGCTTCGACCTTGGCAAAGGCGACGGGCATGACCACGACGCAAGTGGTCGAGGAAGCCCTGCGCGCCTACACGCCGCCCATCGATACGCCCGTGGGCAGGCTGGTTCGCAAGGGGAAATTGCTGGTGATGACAGGCGGTCCGAAGGTGACGCTTGAGGAAACCAACGCCGTGATCGACGAAATCCGCAACGAGCGCGGCAGCTGAGGTTTGCCGTCCAGACTGATCTTGATCGATAGCAATGTGATCGTCGCAGCGGTGTATGATGAACATATGCACCACGCGCCATCGCTGGCACTGTTTACCTCCGACCCGCAGCAGACCATCGCCGTGGCCGCGCACAGTTATGCCGAAGCTTTCACGACGCTGACCCGACGCAGCGAGCGCTCGCCGTTCCGTCGATCATCGCAGGAAGCATGGACATCCCTTGAAGCTATCGCCGCCGTCACCCGTTTGGTCGGGCTGACCCCGGCGGGAAGCCTTGCGGCAGTACGGGATTTTGCTGCCTCCGGCGGCATCGGTGCCCGCATCTATGACTATATGATCGCCCGAGCGGCGCAGGCTGCTGGAGCCGAAGCGCTCGTGACGTGGAATGTCGGGCACTTCCGGGGGTTGATCGATGGGCTGGATGTTCGGACGCCGGATGAGGTTGTTTCGATCTAAGCAGTCGGATCTTCGGCAGCGATCTGGCTTGAACCTGGCTTCAAACTGGCGACGTCATAGCCTTCTGAGAAACGGGTCACCCATACAAACGGCGAGCCTGATCTCAACTGACCGTCTGGAAGCGCCGAGACCTGCGTCACGAATATCGGCGCCATCGAACGAGCGGCCCTATGACAAAATTCCGACAGAAACGTAGCAAATATATCAACCAGCTGATCCATTGAGCGTTCAAGATACTGCACCACGTCCCGGCGGGCCAAAGGCGTATCAGGGTGATTTAATTGGAGGGAAGGCGCAATCAACATAGCGTCTGCATTCATATCGTAGTCAAATATTTCTAAACTTTTAACGTGATCAGGATGTATCATGGCATTCCTGCAATTCGCGATTTCATTCAACGCCGATGCCGCCCAAGTAAGGTACTCGTGAAATGGGTCACCTTCTATAAATCCAGCCCTGACTGACTCCGACCATGGAGATTTAGGCGTAACCTTCGGATAGAAGTAACCGGACAGTTCGAGCAATCCGACCCGCACTTTGCGTAAGTGGTTAATTGCTTGCTCGGTGCGCCCTTTTAGATTTGGGGTGGAAGGCAAATGCTTCCGTGTGATCTCGCCCCCTGCTAATCTTGCTCGAGTGGCTGCCTCGTGCTGGCGCAATTCGACAATGATGTCAGTCACAGCTGCCAAATCCTGTGCCGCCCTAAGCGCCAGCATCAATCCTGATTCTTTAGGAAAATCAGGAAGATAGTTAGGATCGAGCAACGCTGCGGCAGCACAAACCGTCCGTTGAACGAACGAAGATTCCGCTCCATAGTTTAACTCGTCACGCTGAACTATCTGAGGGATATTAAGGGTTTTGCGTTGTGGATCAATTTGATCGGCAAACACGCCAGACGATATGCCACGTTCGCCAATAAGGTAGATTCGCTCCTCGGTCGTCATCATGGCGACGATGTTACCGAATTTGGCTGGGATCGCTGCGTTGCCAGGCCCATCCCGCATCAAATCTATCGGTCGGCTATCGGGATTCTTTTTGCGCATGGCTGAAGGTGTAATACCGGGTCAAATTGATGCAACGGCTCATTGAACCGGGTAGCGCGGCAATGAACCAACTGTCAAAAATGAGCGAGGACTGAGGCCGCATATGCTCGCAAACACCCTCACGAAACCGCTAAACTGGTCGGCCGGAACCCGCTCCATCACGCCGCCTTGCTCAGCGTCCGCGCCACAATATCGGGATCGCGCGCGAGCATTGACAGCAGCACCCGAGCCGGTCCTTCCGGCTGGCGGCGGCCTTGTTCCCAGTTGCGGAGCGTTGCGGTGGACACGCCGATCTGGCGGGCGAAGCCGTCTTGCGTTGCGCCGCTTTTCTTGCGGATAGCGACGATGTCGAGTGCGGGGAAATGATGGACGCGCAGACCGGGCACAGCCTCGCCCCGCGCAAAGGCGCGGGCTTCGGCCATGCTTGTCATCAGCTCTTCGAAATCTTCGTCTTTCATTTCCTGCCTCCAAAATCCTCGATCAACCCATCCGCCTCGCCGACCAGCCGTTTCATCTGCACAGCCGTCAGATCGTCGGCCTCATTCTTGGCAAACACCCACAGCAGCACCGCCGGATAACAGAGCGAATGATACCAGTAGATGATCCGCCCGCCGCCGCGCTTGCCCCGACCTGCCAGTCCGATCCGCATCTTGCGTAGCCCTTTCGAGCCGGGAATGATCACGCCTGCGTCGGGCCGCGCGGCAACCGTCTCGACGATGTTCACCCGTTCGGCGTCGGACATGATGCGTGCCGCCTTCGCCAAGAAGACGCTGGTTTCGACGACGGTCATCAGGTCGCTCATCGTCAGCCCATGTACGCCAATGGCGTAATCAGGTCAAGCCGTAGGCTCAAGTGTCTCGACTTCGCTCGACATGAGCGGCTGGGGTTGACTGCGGAAACACCCCACCCTTGCCCTCCCCGCCAATGTTCCCTACCCGTTCACCCGTGAACACCCCCCCTGCCCCCACGTCCAGCGCACCCGCCGCGACCTCCGGCCACCCGCTGTCCAACGCGCCCGACAGCCCGTTTCTTGCGGGCCTCAACCCCGCGCAACGCGAAGCCGTGCTGACCACCGAGGGCCCGGTGCTGGTGTTGGCGGGGGCGGGGACGGGGAAGACTTCGGCGTTGACCGCGCGACTGGCCTATATCGTCGCCGAGCGGCTGGCGTGGCCGTCGCAAATTCTCGCGGTTACCTTCACCAACAAGGCGGCGCGCGAGATGCGCGAGCGGATCGCGCGGCTGATCGGGCCGGCGAGCGAGGGGATGGGGTGGCTCGGCACTTTCCACGCCATCGCCGCAAAGATGCTGCGCCGCCATGCCGAGCTGGTCGGGCTGCACAGCAATTTCACCATCCTCGACACAGACGACCAGCTGCGCGTCATCAAGCAGATTTTGCAAGCGGAAGGCGTGGACGACAAGCGCTGGCCCAACCGGCAATTCGCGGGCCTGCTCGACCGGTGGAAGAACCGCGGGCTGACCCCGGACGACTTGCAGGCGGGAGACGACGACGGTTTCGCGCAT
>JAYSUN010000526.1:0-9524 GCA_043719045.1 Hyphomicrobiaceae bacterium
TGAAAAACTATAAACGAACCCGATGCCGATTTCTGTCGTTCATGCAGAGCGGTCTGCCTTCATCGGCCTCAATGCAATCCGTCAAAACTCCTGCTCTAATATTGAAGGATGCACATCGAATCAGATCCACAATTCACAGGATCCGCTGCTAAATTGTGGTCAGCCGTCCCCGAGGCTGTCAAGAAAGTTTTGCTGTCCAATGTTTGGTGCGGCAAATGTGGACACGAAGTAACGATGACGAACTTCACAGGTGTCGTCAAATCGCGAGACTTGTTGCTCGTCGGAAAGTGTTCCGAATGCCTGAGTGATGTGGCGAGGCTGGTCGAGTCTGCCTGACGTGGCTCGCTGGGCAGTCTGCTCACCTTATGTTGCACGCGGTGGTAGATCCAAAATCACTCAACTAAAGGTCAGGCGGACTGGCTTAGTTTGTCCGTTGTCGTCAACTAAATGTGCCTCGATGATCATCTTCATGGTTGACCTCCCATTCGTGTGGTGGGATGTGTATTTAGGCGCCAACTCTGTCCATTTGTGTTACACCACTTTGGCCCGCTCTCGTCGATATTGAAGTATTTTCGCAAATGAATGACATTGCGGGGTAGTAGGGTACTGAAAACGAGGGGATCCCCAATAACGCCACTTAGATTATTTGCCGTACTCAAAATTGGGTTGACAAACTAGCAAAATATAGTTTTCGACGCGGTCAACGTATTCGAAACCGATGGATGCGTAGACACCGTGGATTTGCGATACCAATTTTCGGGAGGCTTCTCAACCCTGTCAAATCGAACGCGGGGCTGAATTGCCGAATCCCACCGCACCTTTGGGACCCGAAGCTAGGGCATCCTTAGCTTTTGGCACACTCAATTCGGCTTCCAGTCCGGTCAACTTAAGTTTTGTCAGCGCGGGTAACAAGATGGCCACCACTGTCAATCCTAACAACAGTGGAAGCAACACGGCAAAGACGGTACCGCTCATTCGCAAATCGATAAAAAGCCACCAAATCGCGACCAGTTGCACAAACAACATCAACAATAGCCCAGCGCTGGCCAGCTCACTGGTGCGGGTTAGTTTGCGCTCTTGTTGGACCAATGCGCGCACCCTTTCACGATTCAGGCCGGCTTGCATGTGCTCCTTGTCAAACTCCAAGGTTTGCTGAAAACAGGTCAGTGCACCGGCGTTATCGCCTAACTTAAACTTGACAACGCCTCGGAAAAAATGGGCGGTAGCGTAGTTGGGTCTCAATGCCAGGGCACTACCAGCCTCTTTCAGCGCCTCCTCGTAGTGCCGAATATCACCGCCGCCATCCCCGATGCGTGTGAGCAACTGACACAACGCCAAATGCAGACCCGATCGTTTGCTAGCATCCAAAAGCTTGATGGCGCTGCGCAGCGTCATTTCGCCTTCCGAGAACCTGCCGAGTTCTGTCAGGCCGACCGCAAGTGCTCGATACGCCTCAGGGTTAGTGGGGGAGAGCGCGACAGCCTGTCGAAACTCATTGAGCGCTTGTTTGGGTTTTTCTTTCTGCAACAGCAAGCTCCCTAACTGGATGTGCGCAAACACATCATCAGGATCATTATTAATAGCGGTTCTAAAACACTTTTCGGCGTCAACTGGACGTCCCATCTGGATATAGAGCGATCCCAGATCGGTAAAGCGCCCGAACAGCGGATCGACCTCAGTCGAGGCCTTTAAATGCCATTCAGACTCGCCCAAACGTCCTCGCTTGAAAGCGATGATGCCCAGGCAGCCGTGAGCCTCAGCAAGATGGGGATCGAGTGCCAACGCGGCGCGGCACGCTTGGGCTGCCGCTTCACGATCGTCTTCGTTTTCTTGCCGCGTCAAGGCCAGCGCAAGACAAACCTTAATCTGGGGGTCGTTGGGTGCCAACGCAACGGCAGCATTGAATGCGGCTTCGGCGCTTTCGTATAACTCA
Source organism: Hyphomicrobiaceae bacterium (assembly GCA_043719045.1). Classification (GTDB taxonomy): domain Bacteria; phylum Pseudomonadota; class Alphaproteobacteria; order Rhizobiales; family Hyphomicrobiaceae; genus JABFRJ01. The sequence continues at coordinate 1,934 of JAYSUN010000526.1, forward strand.
CGGTCAAATGCGATCCAGCCTTTTTCGGTCAGGATGCCAGGGGCATGTGGACATTGCTGCAATGCGGTAGCCGCACTCTGCTCTGCTTCTGAGAATCTTTCTAGTTTGCGCTGAGCTGCGATTTTTCCCTGCCATGCAGAGGCTTCGGTCGGGTCGATTTCCAAAACGGTGCAAAACGCGATGATGGCATCGTCATATAACTTTTGATGAAATTTCAGCCAGGCCGACTCGATATCAAGGCGCAAGCTACCTGGAAACTCGCACTGGGCGGCGACGAGTGCGGCTTGGGCTTCCCGAAACCGTCGCTCACCGCGCAACAACGACACTTTCCAGAGGTGAATTCCTTCTGCAGCGTGTCCAGTTTGTAGCACCGCATCAAAAGAATCGATGGCCTTGCTGTATTGCTTACGGTCTAGCTGCAACCAGGCGCGTTCCGCCAAAATCCCGGGCTGCGCTGGCTGCAAGGCTAGCGCGCTGTCGAGGGCTTCTTGCGCTCGCTCATATCGTCGCTGCTTACGCAAGCTTGCCACTCTGCCCTGCAATGCGCCCACGCTGTCGGACGACGACTTTAGAATCTGCTCGAAGGCCCCCCCGGCTCCCACCACATCGCCCGCGTTGAAGAGCTGCCAAGCCGCTTCCTCAGCAGGATCAGGAATGGTGGTCATTATGGCAATCGCCGAGGCGTTGGTTGACGAGAGGGCCGAAACCGGTTTAAGTGTTTGCGGACGAATGAAGATGCAACTAAGTCTAGCGAAGTATGGTACCCATTTACGTCATCTCGAAAACTATTTTTGGCCGAATATCTCCAATATCAAAGTTGAACCTGTGACTGAAATGCACTGAATAACGCCTCGTCTATGCAGATGCTTGCCAACATTGGGTTGCGGGCAAGTGGCATAGGTGAATTGAGTTTCGGCACCAGTCAGAATTCTCGGTTGGGCCACTTCTGGTCGTCCAAACTGCCAGAAAAGCTCCACCCCAATGACCGCTTGTAAGGTACAGGAGACGTACCAGGTGATCGTCTGTCACACCGCAACGCAATCGCTGAAGCGGTCGTTCGTCGCCCCGTTAGCACCCGTTCGCATAGAGGGCAGTCCGTAAGTCAGTTATCAAGGCGTCACACTGGCGCTGCCGACACCTTTTGCATAACCATGTGGGTTGCCTTGACGTGTCCGGAATCCACCACGGCCCCACTGCCGCCCTCCATGAAGAAATGGCCGGTGCTGCGGTCGATATCCTCTTTCCATTGGATCGACGAGCGGACTGTGGAGTACGATTGATCGCGCCCGCTTCCGTGCTGGGCGTTCTCAAGGAGTTGCTGATGTCTTTCACCGTCCCGACTCGACGCCCCGCGCCCTGTTCCTTTCTGCTGAACAGGCTGATGAAGATCCTTGTGCTTGGCTGTACGCTGCTGTCCCCGCACCTGGCCAGCGCGCCCGTGATCGAGGTTGGTCTGAAAGGCCTGAGCGGGGCGAAGATCGACATCCTCATCGGCCAATTCGGCCGGCTCACTACCGCCATCGAGCGCCTAGCGTCGAACGAGCCAGACGGTGTCCTTAAGACCACTATCGACTACGCATTCGTTGCATTCGACAAGTCGGTTGTGTGCGCGGTCGACGTGTCCGTGGAAAAAGCCATGAACAGAATCGAGAAGTCGCTTCCCGGCTTCGACTTGTTCCGCTCCGATCACTCGAAGGCCTGTAAGGGCGAGACGCTCATTCCGGGCGGCTCAGCTGGACTGATCGATCGCATGAAGTTTGAGAGATGTTTCGTCAAGCAACTCATAGTGACAAAGCCCGTGGACTTCGCGGCCTTAAGCTCGGCCTACTCGGGACTGAAGGAAGTGGCCAACGCGGGCTACTGCTCCTTCCAGCGCATGCCTGAGGACTCTACGGAGCGAAAAACCGCTGAAGCCAACTTCGCCGCGGCCAGCATCCTGCTGGAGGCCTATGCCGATCTCGGGAAGCTCAACGGATGCACGTTGTCGACGCCAAGCAAACTGTTCGACTGCTCGCGGAAGTACGGCGCCACTTTGATAGCTCAGATCAAGTCGGCCCACCCCGAAGACAAAAGCAGCATCGACTTGCAGGCCCTCGAGAAGCAGTTGTGCAAACTGCCCGCTCCTACGGATCGGCGGAAATGGGATCTGTGGAACTTTGACTTTTCCAAGGAGGCGGTTCTCTCGACCCAGACGCTGGAAAGCTACGAGGACGCAATCTCGGCTTTTCGCCGCTCCTCGGAGGTCATCGCCGCAAGCACGGCCTTAAGACTCAAGGCGTATCGCAAAGCGATGGATTCGGACCTGGGGGCCATCTCTGCGACAGCTGCCGTTCTTAAGCCGTCGAATGAGGAGCTCGCGGCGGAATTCATCTAGTGCTCCGGTCGCTTGAGCGGTCACTGCACCGGCTTGAAATGGCCAGGCTTGGAGACGGTTAGATCCCGCTTCGAAGCTGCCAGAACGACCTGCCTTGCCCTGCTGCAAGACCCGCGATTTACCGACCACGTCAGAACGGCTGACCGCACCGCCTGCAAAGACAGCTCTAAGCCCAGCCAAGACCGCTTAACCAAGATTCTGGAATACTTCAACGACCTCCACAGTAAGCAGGCAGACAGTGCCCGTATAGGCAACAGGATGGATCGTGACCCGAAAAGCTCCAAGTGAAAGCCCCGGGGTATCGACGTTGTCGTGCTCTTCTGGCCGAGCTAAGCTCTCGACCCGAGAGTGAAGCAAACTGTGGGAGACAAAATCATGCCGCCGTGCGTGAGTGCGACGAGTTCGCGCATGGCGACTTGGCTAATTCTGCAAGCCTTTTCACGGAGAATTCACCGTTGGGAACTGCGACTCTAACTTGCGCCAGGCAATGCGCTCCCTGGTCGGTCCACCGCATTTGTTGCTTCTTCGCCATGCAATAGCTCACAACCTGGTTCACCGCAGATTCAGCAATGCTGCCGCTGATCGGCAGCCCCGTTTCAAGCAACCCAAAGTAGGCTCGCTAATTGGAAACCAACATGTCGGCGACGTCCACCAGCGTCGACTGGTAGCGCGATGGCCGCAATCGGTACGTCAGCAAATCATTAGGGTCACTTAATGCCACCACCGACAGCCTCGTGAATGCCTCACCCGTCTTGAGAACGGTCTTGCTCTCATTTTTTTGCCACACTTTCAGAAAGCGCAGCAGTGAATCCTCATTGAGGCTGTCTGAGATGCCGGTGGCTTTGTTGGACAAAATGTCCTGATCGGCCAGTCCCAGAATGGGCAACTGATTTGCGGCCATGAAAACGACGGCCAGCCGACTTTGGATGGCATTGACCACTATCTCCTTAGCATCGTTCTTTGGTGCCCGCAGCATGTCGGTCAACGCATCGAAGACCATCTTGCTCCCGAGGCTTGCAGAGATGACAACGATCGGTCCCTTCGAATCACTTGCTTGTTGCATGACTTGGGTGAGCGACTTGACCATTGCTGCCTTGAACGTTATTTGTCCAATCCCTTGATATGCCAGGGCATCGGCCATGCAGTCATTGAGCAGTCGGTCCTTGACCGCACCGTTAACCGAAGCCCGCCTGGGCTTGTACTCATCGGATGTCTTGCAGTCCGTCTCCTCGCCTGTCATGTCGTACAGCAACTGGTCCTTCAAGTTCTTGACCCATGGCGACCAGACCAAGCCGGAGAATCGAAGGATTCCACCCGCCGACTGGGCCTGGCCAGAGACCAATTGGATTTCGTTGGACTTGGCTTTGGCTATTTCATTTTCACCAGAAGGGACGGTGGCGTTAGCACCCACGGCTGATGCGATGTTAAGCATCACCGATAGGGGCCAACTGGCCGTGGTCGTGCACATACCGTGCACCAGGATGACGTCAATGGGTTGGCCTTTATTTTCGTTGAGAAGCTTAACCAGGCCCGGGAAAACGGAGGATCCCTTGACCACCGTGGGCGGATTAAAAGGCGTCGCGCAACCGGCGAGTAGCGCAAGAAATGCCGTGAAGACAGCGCCATACAGACGATGAAGGCGCATGCAATTTCTCCAAGAGTTCCGCTCATTCACGAATGTAAGCGGCTTTGTTGCATTTATGGTGTGCGTAAGAAACCTGAACAAGTTTGAGGCCGACCGACAGCACGGCACTGAGATTCTGTGTTGAACAGCGAGACCAGTGCAGAACAACTCAACATGCTTCTGCCCCTGATTGAGTAGATCGCTTTTGTCATCAATATGGATGACGTTTTGACTCAAACACCTTTTCTTTTTCCGCGCCAAAACTATATTGCAAATAACTGATTTTTTTCAGCAATGAATCCAGCAATCGGGTTGACTTCAAATTCGGAGTGCTGGTTTTGAATGATGGCCTGTGCAGTACCTGTTGTCGATTGTTTCCCGACATGAGCCGATCAGCAAGTTGAATTGAAGGCGGCTTAAGGAGGCTTTCCAACCCTCTTTTTGCACCGTTTTAGTCGTTTCTCACCCTATCCAAGGAGTCGTTATGGTCGATCTCACTGGCGAACGCGGTGCGCTCGTTGATGCCTTTGCACTGCAGAGTGCCGATGTCGCCAGCGCACAGAAGCCCGGGCTCCTGCCGCGCTTGCATGAGTTAAGCGCGGCGGCGCTGAGCGCTGAGCTGCAGAATCCGGTCTTTCACACTGGCACCGCATCCGTCACCACCCCTTGGGCCGGAATGGTAGACGAGGCCACGCGACAGCGTCTGGTGGACGACCTCGCAAAAGCCAAGGCTGCTCCCCGAGATGCTCCCCAGGCACTGGTGGTAGCACGCCGAGACCCGCGCGATGCGCTTATGGTCGACGGGCTGGTGCATGGCTTGTCCGCGCTGGTGCCTGGTGAGCGGCTCGGCCCGTTTGTTACCGTGGGCGGTGTAGACATCTGGTTCGAGGTGTTCTTTGCAGCGCAACGCATCGAACTTCGTCAGGCTGGGGTCACCGCACCTCTGGTGGTTTTTTCGAAGGCGCGCCACACCGGCGCCCACCCCTCGAGCACACGCATCGACATCGAAGCCGGCACAGTCTGGATTCGCGCCGACCTGCTCCAGGCCGGGCTGCCAGTAGCCACTTACGTCGGCATCAAGGTCGCGGGAGGATCGCTGCAGCTGAGCCAGGGATCCACCCTCCTCGATGATCGCGTGGAGATCGCCGCAGCACCCAAAGGCAGTCTAGAACTCGAACTGGCCCCCGACCCCGTGACAACTGTCGCAGGGGCGTGCACCTCGGCCAGCGCGCAGGTAGCGCTACCCGATACGCTGGTGTTCAGCTTCAACGCCGGCGCGGTGAAAGTGAAGGGAGGGCCGGGCAAGGCGACGGTCTGGGGTCAAAGCTTCCAGTTCGGCCCCTCGACCGGAAGCTGGACCTTCATCCCGCAGCTGTGGACGCTGGTGCTGAGCTACGTCATCGAGCCGCAGACCTTCGATGCCGAACCCATCGCGGACGATCTGGCGCAGTTCTCGGGCCAGGGGCCGGCGGGACTGGGCGGGCTCGGTCTGCCCGTGGTGCTGGCACCGAACCCAGCCATCCTGGGTCAGGTGGCACAGGCGCCCGCCTGGTGGTTGCAAGTGACAGGACTCTCGGCGCGCTGGTATGCACCGGATGCGCGCACGCACGGGCTGGGTTCCGTGTGGCTGGGCATTTCCGCTTTCGGGGCCACGGTCTTCGCGCAGCAAGTGGTGCCTCTGGTGCCCGCGCTCACGCACAGCTACTCGCTTTGGATGCTCGGCGGTGGCAGCGAACACCGGCTGCCTTGGCAGCAACGCTATGCGCAGGGCGTGTGGTTGTTCTACCGCTGCCATGCGGTGGAAGGCGAGCACTTCTTCGTGCAAGGACAGGCCGACGTTGTGATCGACCGCCCGGTCACGACGCAGGGTGATCCAGTCCCCACGCCGACGCGACAGGGCACGGTGCTGCTGCACCGCTTCAACGGCGAAGTCACGGCCTTCCTGGCGGCGACTATCGACGACGAGCGGCGTACGAACGCATTCGCGCTGCGCAATGCGCTGGTCTGGGCCAGCGCCCCGGCTTTCCTATTCGTGCGGGGGTCTTTGCGCGAGGCGCATTTCATCGATGCCGGGCGGGCGCAGATGTTGTTCGGCGTTTACCAATGGGCCCCTACCCTGCCCGACCCCTATGTGTCGAATGCGTTTATCCACCGACCCAGGCTGGAACGTGGCATCCCCCAATCACTTCTGTGGGGCCACATCGCTTGGACCACGCCGGAGCGGGTGGTGGTTTCATTTGAAGGCGCACTGGCTGGCAACCTTGCACTACAGGCGGCCAACCCGTCGCCGCCGCAGGTGCGCCCCGCTCGCAAGGCGGGCAAGGATCCCGCATTGGGTCTGACGCAGACCGCCCAGGGTCGGCGCACCTTCACACGCCAAGACGGCGCTTCGTGGGATGCGGCGCAGGCCCGCGAACGCGAAACCCGCGACAAGCGGTTCGCGCAGTCCCTCAAGCACGACCAGACCAGCACCGGCCTGATCGACAACTATCTGGCCGAGGTGTTGGGGCCAGTGCCCAGCCTCTTGCTACTGGACGTCTCAACCCACCAAGACCTGCTGGGCGTGGCGATGGGCGGTCGCTCGCAGCGCGACGACACCCCAAGCGTCTCTGCGCCGCCCTCAGGATTTTCCGTGTCGGACTTGGCGGTGCACTCACCGGTTTCGGGCTTGCGGGTGATCACGCTACCTCAGGTGCAATGGGAGCCGGTGCGTACGCTGGACGCCGACCAGGACATCATGACCATGGGCTGGTTCCCAACACCGCTGGCCTCGGCCACCGATGGCGGTGCCACCCACATCGGCGCACGTTCGCAGAAGTTGGCAGCCATCATTCCCGACGAAATGCTGCAGCGCACCTTCGAGGTCTACCGCGAAGGCACGCCAGTGGGTATTCGCACCACCTTCCCGTTCGGGCTGGTCGCGGCCATCCAGCTGCGGCCGAACGACACAGCGCAGCGCAAGGCCGACCTGTACGGACTCACGCGGCCGAAGTTCAGTGAACAACGGGCTGTCGGCGGCATCCAGATCACGGCCCGCGCCGAAGGCGGTCGCGCCGACGAAGGCGGCGTTTCTCCGATGTTTGAAGGCCGCATGCGCCAGTTGCTTAACGGCGTAGACCTCGCCTCGGGCGTGCCGCTCGGACTCTCGGTGCTGGGCGAGACGCTGCAGCCTGCGGGCAGTGTGGAAACCGTTTTCAACAATGACATGGCCGCGCGGCCGCGCGTGCCGGTGGGCCGCATCGACCTCTCGGGCTATGGCGGCTCCAACTTCAGTGACTGGAACAACCCCTTCGCGGCCTTTGCCGAAGCGGCCAAGGTGCAATTCCGTGTGATGGTCGGCCGCACCGCGCTGGAGGTGATCAAGGTCAACAGCGTCCTTCATCCTTGGGGCGTGCGCGTCACGCGATCAGTCACGGTGGAGCGTCGCCCCGGCGGCGGGGTGATTCGCCGTGACACGGGTTGGCAAGCCTTCACGCCGGGAATCTTCGATTACCGCTATTTCGACACCATCGTCGGCGACATCGTGGTCGCGCCCTACCGTTTCGACGCTGGCGTGTTTCGGGGACTGTTCCAGGCGCGCACGATCCGGCCAG